>NZ_JBANBA010000015.1:0-114319 GCF_059803475.1 Bradyrhizobium sp. UFLA05-89
TTCATAGCGCTGCGGCGCGCTGAATTCGACGAACGCGGGCGACGGATCTCCGATGCAGTGATAGTACATCTCAGATGCTCTCGATTTTGGCGGTCGCGAAGGAAAAACTCGGACCGACGCGCCACCGACTTTCGTTCGGGCATGCGATCGAAATTTCCTCGCCGTCGTAGAGCCGGAAACAATTGTGGTGCGTGCCGTCGAGGCGATGCACGGGCACTTCGTGGACACCGACACCGGCCTTCACGACCAGTCGCCAACCGGCCGGCAGAACGACGTCGCGCTCGGCGCGGGGCGAGACTGAAAACGTTTCAAGGGTGGTCATGGGATCAGGCCGCGACCGGCTGGCGCTGCTGCTTCTCGGCGGCGGCGCGGTGCGCAGCCTCGAAAATCGCGGTGTCGAGTAGCCAGCTTCCACCCTGCTTCGCTGCGCCAGCGACCTGGCCGCGTTCGAGCATGTGGAAGGCCGAAGCAACGGAGCAGCCGAGATAACCGGCAATGGCTTTGCCACCGCGCCTAAATCGGGATTGAGAGTTAGACATAGCGAGCCCTCTTCGGTGCTCGCTGACGGGCATAAAAAAAGCCGCGGCGAGCACAGGTTAAACTGTGTGCTCGTATCCGCAGCATCCCGCCGCTAAGACGCGCCGTGCGATGTCGCAGATTGCTCTGCTGAGGTAGGCCCCTGCCACCCTCAACGCTGATTAACAGCGCGCACCGTCGACTGACCATCAACGATATACAATTGCCACCTTACATCAAAATTCGCCTTGATACAACTAACCGGAGATGAACGAATCCCTAACAACTACTTAACCCCATTTGCCTTCTGCGGCGGTAAGCTCTCTGGAACGGTCAGGACGATCAATCAGGTGCGTGTAAATCTCTGTCGTCGTGACGGACTCGTGTCCTAGTGTTTCGCTCAATTCCTTCAAGCTCATCCCCGCGCCAACCGGCGGACGCGCCAAACACCACGACGCAAAGTAGTGTCGTAGGTCATGCAAACCGCTGTATTTCGCTTTGACGATCGGCCTGCCCTCTTCATCGCGGGTCGGCTTTCCATTGCCATCAAGCACCGGCTTCGTCACGTCTGCGCGAATCCACGCAGGAATTAGGCCGCGGTCAATAATGTTGCTGTGTGTCTCGACGTTGCCCTCGCCGTTCGGAAACACAAAATGCCGCTGGCCGTCCTTATCCGTCGGGCAGTTGATTTTCCACGCTTTAAGCGCCAACACAGTCTTCTCCGGGATCGGCACGCTGCGCCGGCTGTTTCTCGACTTCGGAGGGCCGATTCGGTTGTACCGATCAGCGCGTTGACGAATGTGAATTTCGGGATCGGACTTTTTCAAATCCACATCGATCCATCGCAAACCGCGTAGTTCCGACGATCGCAAACCACACCGAATTGCGACCAAAAAGAACGCGCGCCACCGTTCGCTCTTTTCATGCTGTAGAAGCAAATCGATTTCGTCCGACGTCGGGATGTGCTCGCCGACAACGAGTTTCTCCTTATGTCGACGTTGAACCTTGCTGTCTTTTTTCCTCCGGACGGTCATTGACCGCACGACGTTGTGGCCAACCTTGCCGCTTTCCATCGCTTCGCTAAGGAGGCTGGAAAGCGACGTCGTGACCTTGCGAACCATCGCCGCAGAGCGTGGCTTGGTTTCGGCCTGCCCTGGCGCGGGCACACCCTGGCGCAATCTGTTCTGCCAATCCTTTACCGCTTCGGCGGTCAGCTCCGATAGCTTTGCGGCGCCAAGATACGGATTAATGTGGAACCGCAGATGCTGTTCGTATTGGTCACGCGTCGAGCGTTCCAGCTCGCCGCAGCTATCAATCCATAGATTACCAGCCTTTTCGACGGAGATGCTCCGGCTGTGCGGCGTATGCGTACCCTTGCTGATGTCGACGTGCGTCTGCGCAGCCCACGCCTCAGCATCCTTTTTGCGATCGAACGTCTTGATGTGCCGCTTTAGTCGGCCGGTTTTCTCGTCGCGCTCGTTACTCGAATAGTCGACGATCCACTTTTCCTGCTGCTCGCCTGTGACCGGATCCTTCGGACCCCATTTCCGCTTCCGTATGCCCACGCCCCACCTCCCTTTGCGAACGCTGGCGAGCATAGGCGAATAGAACTGGTCAGACAAGAGTCAGACACAAGGCAAAATTCGCCAATAATTTCAATGTAGCGAGCGGATTTCTACTCCGCGGGTTGCAGGTTCGAGCCCTGCCGGGATCGCCATTTTCCGCAAATCGACAGGCAGGCGTATTGGCGTCGCTCTTCGAACCGATACGTGGCGCCCCACTTCACGCTTGCAGCAAATTCCACGCGCTACGGGACATTACAAACCGCTCCGCGCAACGCGAGCGCAACCCGCGAATTCGCGTTCACTGCTCGGTGGCGCTGCCGCCGACACGAAAGACGAGATCGGTCAGCGCTATATTCGATGGCGTATCTTTCGAACGCCATTTCTCCACACCCACGAGAAGCAGAAGTCCATCGGCAGGGGCAGCAGGCTTGTGACTGGCAACGACCATAAGGAACCCGGGGCGTTTTGCAGGGTTGTTGGTCACGCCTTTGTCTTTTACGAGTGGAGGTGATCCATGAGCATCGTCAAGACAGCAGCCGCGCTCTTTGTCGCCGGCACGATATCGTTGGTCAGCGCGCCCGCTTCTGCTGCACCGCTGTCGTCCCTTTCCGGATTAGCGAAATCGACTGAGAATACGGTACAAGTTCGCTGGGGTGGTGGCTGGCACGGAGGCTGGGGTGGTGGCTGGCGGGGTGGCGGCGGCTGGCATGGAAGAGGCTGGGGCGTAGGCGCGGGACTTCTTGCGGGCGGTCTGATCGCAGGCGCCCTTGCTGCCCCTTATTATGGGGGCGGCTACTACGATCCTTACAATTCCTACGGCTCCTACGGCTACGTGTATCCGGACCCCGGGTATGGGGATCCCTATTATGGCGGAGGATACGGGTATCCACCTGCTTATGCCCCTCCGCCTCGGTTCTATGTGAGCCCCTACGGGGGCCCCTACTGATAGACCCGCTTCGGCCCTGTCACAAACCTGTGGCATGAGCCTTGCTAATTCATAACCAACTGGGATTTCAGCGCCCAGTTTGAGACACGAGCGCTGCCGGGGGGACTGGCATTTCGAGCCCGGCAGCGCTTTCGTATCGGTACGCCTTGAGCCTGGCGACGCGATAGAGTTTGGCGAGCATGGGGCTTGGCTCGACCGCTCCTCGGACAATCCAATCGCGCGCAACCGGGATATCTAGCGGTTGCTGTAAGCTCCGTCCTTTGCCGAGCTTGCACCGTGACGCTCCTCATAGATGAAGACGTTCCGGTCTCGCATTGTGCGGCGGCTTGCACGGATGCAAGCGACCACATGAGAGGATCAAAAACATGTACAGGGCCCTTTGCCGCTTGTTCGCGGCAGCCGCCGCGCTGGCTGCCGTTTCCATCGTGCCAGCCATGGCCTCCCAAATGCCGCTCGGAGAAAAAGACATGCCGGCCAACGCGGACCGTCCCAATGCGACGATTCGGTTGCCGAAGCACCAGTTCCGCGAGACCAAAGACAGCGGAGCGTTTGGAATAGGCGGCGCCGCGACGCCCAACGTGCGCTGCCCGCGTGGAGCATACTGCCTGACGCCCTGAGAGCTGGCACGTGACATCGCAGGGCTTGCCGCAAATTCATCCACGCGATGGACGGTCACGATCCGCGCAAACTGCGCCCTACTTTGCGGAAGACGAGCTCCGAAAGGCTAGTGGCGCGCGGCCAGACGGGCATCAGTGTGCCGCATGTGCCTTGAGGGATTGGTTTCCAAGCGCGGCGATCGGCGTACCGCAGGGGCCAGGTCAGAAGACCGCGGGTCATCTCGCCATGGGTCGCGTGAAGGAGCGCGTTGTCGGGTGAGACGGGAGGAATGCCTCCGGAGTTCCTGACTGCACCAGATCAGCAAGATGGGCTTGGGCTTGATCTATTCTCCGGAGCAACTCTGCCTGACGCATGCAGAAGCCGGTTATGGAGAGGTCACGCCGTGCGGCATGCACCTCGTGCAACGCGTGATCGATTGCCTCCGCAACATTGTCCTTTTCGATGGGTTGTTGTGGACCGATACCGGTCGCCACCGGGCGCATGAGCCTGCGTTGATCAGCCATCAAATTGCCTGCCTCCAGTCCGATGCGCGTCCGATGTCGGAACCGTCTTGCTTTGTAGCGAACTCGTCCGCTGTGGCTTATCTACGGCGGCCGCCGGCGTCTTTCCTGGCGCGGCAGTGCGCTGCGCTTTTAAGCTCCGCTTTTCACCGTTTCCGCACCGTCCGTGGGAATCGCCGCGCACGCCCTTCACTCCGGAAAAATACGGCTGTGGCGCGCACGCCACGACCTCTGGGAGAACGTCTGGACGTGGCGCGCGTACAATTGCCGGGGATTCCGCGAATCACCTAAACCGCAAGTGGGGCTGGGAAGCGGAGAGTAAAATGAGAGTCGCTTCCTTGGAAAGTGTACTGGCGGCAGCCAGTTTGGTCATGGGTATTGTCATCGTGTTGTGGGGAATCAAGATCTTCTACGGCGTGTAAGGTGTAAACAGACAGGACGCAGGCGTCGGACAAGAGACTTTCGAAAGGTCCACGACAGGCATCCCTTCCGCGGCGGCGGAAGCCCTGCTGTTTTTCATGAGCCAACACGTGGCGAATGACCGCTACGTCACCAGGATCTCGTCCCGCTTCGACCTTTCCTTGACCCGGTTCAGGAATGTCACGCAGACGAAGTCTGCCGTTCACTCAGGTGAGCTCGCAAGATGCGACGCGGGGGGACTGGCACGCCGATCAAACCTACCCATGAATCTGCGCCTCTTGAGCAAAGCCTTGCCGGTAACATAGTGCAGGCGCATTTTACGCGAAGTGAACGGCGTGTCCCGAATGGGGCGTCATGGCCGGGCACGTCCTACTTTGCATGGGGTTGTTCTCGCGAAAATGCGCGCGACGTGGGCGATGGCGGATCTGGAGAATCACTTTCCCTGGCCGACCGATTGCGAGGAGTTCGTCGAAAGTTTCTCGAGGGCCGCCTGCTGTGCGCGTTCGCCAAAATGAAGGCACAGGAAGAGGACGAAGCCCGCCACCGCAACGATCGCGAACCAGGCGACGTTCATGCGCGCACGCTTTGAGCGAAGTGGTCGAAGTGAAGATCGCCGCATCGTCGGCGTCCGTTGTCGCGATCAAAAACGGCCTCGGCTGGTACGGGGGGCATCACACCGAGGCCGCCATTCCGACGTGCCGACAGTCGGCGGTCGTCGGCACAACAAGGCAAGTCGGTCAGGAGCCAACGGTTCCAAGACGCCGAGCGCCGGTTGCGGGACGCCCTACTCCGCGTCGTTCTGACGGCGCTCACGCGCGAGCTGATGCCACGCCAGAGCAAGCTGGATCAGCCGCTGCCGGTCGGCACCTTCGGAGGCCGCAGCGCGCTTCATCGCCGCCGCGGCTTCACTCTCGGGGTCATATTCCGCACTCATGACGGCGATCATGACTCGTAAAAGTGGACGAGGGCATGACAATTCGTCCCGTATGAATGCGGGGGGCGTCATCACAGTGCACCTGCGAAATAATCGGGAAACCCGCAATCGACGCGGGACGCCCTTCGATGCGGCTAAAGCTCTTTCACAGTCGCCGCGGCGGGCTCGTCGAGCCTTCTCAAGCCGCTCTCGATCGCCTCGATATCGTCGGCAATCTGCGCGATCGACTGGCGGCAGTCGAATCCCTTGATGGATTTGAGATCGACGGCAAGGCGCCGCCTGTGCATCCGCAGATCCTCCAGTGACTGGCGATCCCTGATGCGCGTAAAACCGTCGACGATCAGCTCGATGGCCTTGGACATGACGCATACCCCCAGCTCGCGACGCAGCCGGCCGGGACATCCGGCCTGGCACGCCATTAAAGCCTGCCGTCGCGTCTGGCTTTCGTCATTAATGCAGGTTTGGTTAACGCGGCAGCGCAGCAAGATGCGGGCAACACGTCTTGCGGCCCCCGGCCCTTCGTTCGAATTGGCACTCGCCTTGCTCAGCCAAGCCCAATCAGCCAGACCCGCCGTGGGTCTGTTTCACAGTGAGGCAAGCCCATGCAGCCGATGTCCCGCTTCGAAGCGACCGCCACCACACAACTCCATGCCTTGATCGCCGACCTGCGCTGGAGGGTTCAACTCCTCGACGCCGACATCAAGGAAGAGGAGCGCAAGGCCGGCGTGTCCGATCCCGCGAGCCTCGCTTATCCCATGCTGGCCGTGACGCTGCGGGGACGCCGCGACAACTTGCAGGCGACGGTTGCGACCCTGCAGCGGCAGCTCGAGGCCATTGCTCCCTCGCCCGATTGGGGCCGGGCCGCCTGAGGCCGGTGGGTCGTGTTGACGGCAGTTCACGGATAGCGGCCGCGATTGTGAATTTAATCACAGAGGTGGCGCGATTCCTCGGCTAAAAGGCAGGCCACGCGGCCGCGCGATGTAGCGGCCGCGGGCCACGCAACGACGCACCAACCGACGCCCTCCCCGCCATGACACACGACGCCGAAGCAGCAGCCACGGACGCAGACGCACAGGCGCCGCGCCGGAGTCGCGATCTGCTCGGCTTCGCCTATCTCGCGACCATCGGCGTCGTCATGGTCGCCTGGATCGGCGGCCTGATCTGGGCCGGAGTAGCCGTGGTCCGTTGGCTGATCTTCTAGAAAAGATGTGGCGCCAGTTGTGCGGCCTTGATGCTGCCGCACACGATCATTCCCCAAAGTGCAACGCTGATTTGGATAGCATCCAGCATGTCCCGTTTCCCCGCGAATCAACTTCAAACTTTTTTTCTTTGATCAAAACCGCGATCTGGCCGGGAGCGCCAGAGAAATTTTCAGGCAGTTGTTGTGCATCGCCGAAGGATGCACAGCGCTCGTCAAGGACGATATCCGCATGCCCGGCAATGATTGAGACGCAGGCAGCTGCGCAGATTGCCTAACGCGACGCCACGCGCCGCCACTTGGCCTCGATCCGCGCCTTGATCGCGCGGACGCGTGCTTCGTGCGCGGCCCAGAATGCGCGGCTGGCCGCCGCCGTTCCGTGTTTGTAGGTCGCGTAGACGTCGGTCGGCTTGACCGGTGATGGCCGTGCTTGCGGCTTAGCGCTCACCACCGCCCGCGCGGGCGCGGGATCCGGCGCTACGGCCGTCGCCGCGTCTGTTGTCGCAAACGGCGAGTTCATCGCGATGAGGCGGTTGCGCGCGCGATTGCAGTAGATGGCGGAGCGCGGCGTCATGGTCTCTTCGCCGTGGCCGGCGCGGTATTTCATCAGTGCGCGGCAGAGGTCGCCATGCGCCAGCCGCCAGGCCCTGGCGAGATAGGTCACGCCGTAGCGGATATTGATCTCGGGCCTGGCGAGTTCGGCCGTGGTGCCCCTGAAGCCGAGCATGGCCGCCGTCTCGGGCCTGACCTGCATCAGCCCGATCTCGCCGACGCGGCCGACCACCGTGGAATCGTAGCGGCTTTCGACGAAGACGACCGCTTCCGCGATATCGGGCGGCAATTTCGTCTTCGCGGCTTCCTTCTCGATCAGCGCGCGAACGGATGCGCGCACCGGAAACGGCTGGGCATCTACGGCCATTGGAGCTTCGACACTATCCGACGCGACCGCGCCGGTGACGTCGGCCGCCGCCGCATCATCCGCCGCGCCGGCGTGCACTGGACCGGCCGCGAGCACCGCCAGACAAAGCGGCGCGGCGTACAGAATCCAAGGAATGCACGTGGAAGACCTCATCGGCGCTTCATAGCGGAGGCCAGTTAACAACGCTTGTCGGCACGCCCGCCGCGCGATCGCGCCGCGATCCGAAGCAGCGTGTCAAACGAAAGAGGCGGGCCGTGAGCCCGCCTCGGTCAGATCGTGGATCGATCCACGGATCAGTAGCACGCGCGCCGATCGGCAAGCACGTACTGGCCGCTCGGATAGCGGTAGTAGCAATTGCCCTGCGACCAATAATAGCCCGGCTGCGACGCCGCCGTTGCGCCGGCAATCGCACCGGTCGCGCCGCCGAGCACAGCGCCCGCGGCAGCTCCCGTTGCGTTGCCGGAGATCAGCCCGCCCAATACGCCACCGACGATGGCCCCGCCGAGCGCACTGGCACCCGGGTCTGCCGGAGCAGGCGGCGGCGGAGGCGGCGCATAGGCCGCCGGAGGTGGCGGCGCATAGGCCACCGGCACATCATCGATGTACTCTTCGGAGATGTACGCGGGCGGCCCTTCTATGCGCTCCGGATAATAATACCAGACGCCGCCAACGTCCCACCACCAGCCATAACGGCCATTGTGGTTCTCATGCCGCCAGCGGCCCCCCTCCCAGGCGAGATTGCCGCGATAGGCGTGTCCGCCCCAATCGCGCTGCGGCACCGGTCCGCGGGCCACGTAACGCCCCTGCGGCGATCCGCCGGGGGGACCCTGATGCCCAGCGTGAGGCGGCGCGATTCGTGTGGCCTGCTGCGGCGGCGCAACTCGCGTGGGAGCATTGGCGTGTGGCGCCGCGCCCGCACCCGGCGGCTGACCGCCCCTCCCCGTGTTTGAATCCTGTGCCTGCGCCGAAAGCGCGAGCAGCGACACGGCCGAAACCAAGGGAATGATAATCTTCATCCGGCTGGATGCACGCATTGGTGCCTACCCCTTACCTCTATCTCTCATCTGTCGTCGCCGTGGTCCGGATGCCCGAACAATCTCAGGTCCCGGTTGATGCCGGCGGACAACGTTGATCCCGTTGATCAGCGATGTCCCGTTACAAACAGTTAAGATCACGGCAATTTTTCGTCCGCGGCGTTAGCGCGCCGGCTCGATCACGTTGCAATTGGTCCGCCCCGACATCAGGCAGTCCTGCATCTTGCTGGCGGCGGTGAGATCGCGCGCCAGCCAAAGGCCGACGCCGAGGATGACGACGGCAATAATCAGTCCGGCGATGGCGCCGCGCCGATTGTCGCCGGGCGGCCTTGGCTGCGGCTTTGAATGCGAGCTGGGCTGGGTATCGGGCATGGCAAGGTGAAGCCGAGAATTGCTGCCCTTACCATCTCTGCGGCGCCACGTCACACCCCGCTTTAAGGCTTGGGTGCGCGGAGTGCCACCTTGTTCGATGCCGATGTGGCCTGCTGTACCCGCGGCGCGCAGGTCGTGAGCACAAAGGCCGTCTGGCTGCACTGCCATTCGGCGCCGAGTAAATCACTCTCGACTGGCTTGGGCTGGGCCAGGTAAACCACGATGCCGACGAGCGCCACTGTCGCAAATGTGATCGCGAGCCTTCGCAAAGACACCCGGAAAATAGTCATCGCCGTAGCTCCGTTCGTCTGGGTGCGGACACTAGGCGCCGCCCCCGTGCTCCCTTGTTAGGGGGATCACAATTCGGCAGTTTTTCCGGACTACGAAAGATCGGCGATTCCAGCGATTTTTCGCGACCTGATAGGCTGCGATTATGGGTGGCTTCGCGACGCGCATAGATGTACACGCTTGTTCGTCGCGCGGCGCGCGCTTGTTCGCGGCCGCTGCACCCACAGGTGCTGATGTAGGATTGAAAGCGAGGAAGACAAGGCTCGTTCGATGAGTGGATTCAGGGAACCCGGCTTCGCAGACCGGCAAAAGGCGGCACAGGACGCCCGCAAAAATCTTTTGAACAAATTCAAATCGCAGCCGGGGCACGACGACCCCGCGGTCGCGGCGCGGCGTGCCGAGCGCGAGGCGATTGCCGCCAAGCGTGCCGAGGTAAAGTCGGCACGCGAAGCAGAAAAGGCCGAGCACAAGCGGCGTGAGGACGAGGCTGTGGCCGCCGAAGCCGCACGCATTGCTCGCGAAGCCGAGGAGGCCGCCGCCAGGCAGGCCGATCTCGAAGCCGAGCAGAAGGCCAAGCGCGATGCGCGCTACGCCGCCCGCAAAGCCAAGGGCAAGCGAAAGTAACCGTCACACCGGAGCGATGCGACGGGACCGCGCCAAGCACGAGCCCAACCGTATCGAGTCCACAACGTGTCGTTGCGCATTCCGGGGCTCGCGTTGTCGCGCGCCCCGGAATGACGACGACGGCGCGATCAGTTCTTCTTCATCATTCCGTCGTCTTTTTTCATGCCGTTCTTGGACATCGTGTCCTTCTTCATGCCGTCGTCCTTCGACATGGAATCCTTCTTCATGCCATCCTTGGACATCGCGTCCTTCTTCATGGCGTCATCCTTGCCCATCTTGTCCTGAGCGAAGGCGGCCGGCGCGAGCGCCAGGCTGAGCGAGAGAGCGGCAGCGGAGACGCCGAGTGCGATGCGGGTGCGAATGGTCATGGTTCATCTTCCCTTCGAGGGGTGGAGGTTGCCAGCGACGGATGCCGCTACTCACGCTCGACGGGTCGACGGGCACGCTTGTTACGCGAGCGGCCGAATTTTTTCCGAGCCCTTGCCCCGTTTCCGTGTTCAGCCCGACACAATTTTGCCCGCGTCTGCCATGCTAGTGCGCGGAACCTGAGGAACGAGTGTGCAGCGCAGCATCGGCGCCCCCGCGACTTGCCGCCGCATTCGCTCTCGAACTATCAGATTACAGAATATCGGGTGAAAGACCGGCTAGGATGCGCCTAAACGCCGGCCTCAAGACCCAATCATCAAGAACCGTTCAAGGGGATCATTCCATGTTCACGCGACGTCAACTTCTCGCGACGGCTGTTGCCGCGCCCGCCATTCTGCGCTTCGGCATCGGGACCGCCCAGGCCGCGACCACGCTGAAGATCTCGCACCAATTCCCGGGCGGCACGATCGACAAGGGCGACTTCCGCGACCGTCTCTGCCGCATGTTCGCCGCCGAGGTCGCAAAGCGCAGCAATGGCGACATCGCCGCCGAGATCTATCCGAACTCCTCGCTGATCAAGACCAACGCGCAGTTCTCCGCGATGCGCAAGGGTGCGCTCGACATCTCCCTCTATCCGATGCCCTATGCCGGCGGCGAATTGCCTGAGACGAACATCGGCCTGATGCCGGGCCTCGTCACGACCTACGACCAGGGCATGCGCTGGAAGAAGGAGCCGGTCGGCAAGGCGCTCTCCGACTTCCTCGCCGACAAGGGCATCATCCTCCTGAGCTGGATCTGGCAGGCCGGCGGCGTCGCCAGCCGCTCCAAGGCGATCGTTGCGCCTGAAGATGCCAAGGGCATGAAGGTGCGCGGCGGCTCGCGCGAGATGGATATGGTGCTGCAAACTGCCGGCGCGTCCGTGCTGTCGGTGCCATCGAACGAAATCTACGCTGCAATGCAGACCGGCGCCTGCGATGCCGGCATCACTTCCTCCACCAGCCTGATCTCGTTCCGCCTCGAAGAGGTCGCCAAATCGCTGACCTCGGGCGCCGGCGCCTCCTACTGGTTCATGCTCGAGCCCCTGATGATGTCGAAAGCGATCTTCGACAAGCTGCCGAAGAACCATCGGGATATCCTGCTTGCCGTCGGCACCGAGCTCGAAGCCTTCGGCCGCAAGGGCGCGCAGGACGACGACGTCGAGGTCGCCAAGGTCTACGAGAAAGCCGGCGCCAAGGTCAGCGCACTCGATGCGGCGACCGTCGGCAAGTGGCGCGAGATCGCCCGCGATACCGCCTGGAAGGACTATGGCGCGAAGACTGCGACCGCGGCGAACCTGCTCAAGCTCGCCTCCGAAGTCTCGGCATAATGCACGGTCTGCTTCCGGATCGTGACGACCCGGTGGATGCCGCCGCACGCCGTGGGCTTGCGGCGGTGCTCGATCGCGGTCTCGCTGTCCTCAACAGCGTTATCGTCGTGCTGGCTGCGCTCGCGCTGATCGCCGCCTGCGCGATTCTGAGCTACAGCGTGCTGAGCCGCGCCCTCTTCAAGGCCGCTAATTACTGGCAGGACGAGGCGGCCGTGTTCCTGCTGGTCGGCGCCACCTTCATGACGGCGGCCTATGTGCAGCAACATCGCGGCCATATCGGCATCGAGGCCTTTGTCGGGCTGTTGTCGCCGCTCGCGAACAAAATCCGACTCTGGCTCGTCGACGCCGTGACGCTGCTGTTCTGCGCCTTCTTTACCTGGAAGTCCTGGACGCTCACGCATGAGGCCTATGTCGACGGCCAGGTCTCGAACTCGATGTGGTCGCCTCCGCTCGCCATTCCCTACAGCCTGATGGCGATCGGCATGACCCTGCTTTGCGTACAGATCATCGTGCAGCTCGTCCTTCCCTTCACCGGAGCCAAGCGCCGATGAGCGTGTTCGGTATCGGCCTGTCCTACGGGCTGGCGACGCTGTTTGTGATGTTTTCCGGCATGCCGATCGCGTTTGCGCTCGGCGCGGTCGCGGTCGTGTTCATGGGCATCTACATGCCGGCCGCCTCGCTCGATACCGTGACGCAGAACGTCTACGAGGAAATGGCCTCGATCACGCTGCTGTCGATTCCGCTCTTCATCCTGAAGGGTGCGGCGATCGGCAAGTCGCGCGCCGGCCAGGATCTCTACTCGGCCCTGCATGCCTGGCTTCATCGCGTGCCCGGCGGCCTTGGCGTAGCCAACGTCTTCGCCTGCGCGCTGTTCGCCGCAATGGCCGGCTCCTCGCCCGCGACATGCTCGGCGATCGGCTCGGCCGGCATTCCCGAGATGCGCAAACGCGGCTATTCCGGTGGCTTTGCCGCCGGGATCATCGCCGCCGGCGGCACGCTCGGCATTCTGTTGCCGCCCTCGATCACCATGATCCTGTTTGCGGTTGCCGCGGAAAAATCGCTCGGGCGGCTCTTCCTCGCCGGCATCGGCCCAGGGCTTTTGCTGGTCAGCCTGTTCGGCGCCTATGCCGTGATCCGCTTCCGCCGGGAATATGCTGCGGCTGAAGCCGTTTACAAGACGGGCGGCCCTGAGGCTGCGATCCTGACCCGCGACGAATACACATTGGCCGAACGTTTCAGTGTGCTGCCGCGCGTCATTCCGTTCGTGCTGTTGCTCACGGGCGTCATGATCGCGCTTTATGGCGGCTATGCCACGCCGTCGGAAACTGCGGGACTGGGCGGCCTCCTCGCGCTCGCGCTGATCGCGATGATCTACGGCGTCTGGCGGCCGACAGATCTCGGGCCGATCATGAAGTCGACGATCCGGGAGTCGACCATGCTGATGATGATCATCGGCATGTCGCTGCTCTATTCCTACGTGATGAGCTATCTGCATATCTCGCAATCGGCCGCGGAATCCATCGTCGCGATGCACCTACCGCGCTGGGGCCTCTTGTTCGCGATCCTCGCTATGGTGATCGTGCTCGGCTTCTTCCTGCCGCCAGTCTCGATCATCCTGATGACCGCCCCGATCATCCTGCCGCCCTTGCGTGCCGCCAATTTCGACATCATCTGGTTCGGCGTCGTCATGACCATCGTGATGGAGATGGGGCTGATCCACCCGCCAGTCGGTCTCAACATCTTCGTCATCCGCAATGTCGCGCCTGATATCCCCCTGAGCGAGGTGATCTGGGGCACGCTGCCCTTCGTGCTGTTGATGATGGGCGCCGTGCTCCTGCTCTGTTTCGTGCCGGAGATATCGACCTGGCTGCCGGATCTGGTGATGGGGCCTGACGGGAGCAGGTAGACGCTCTCGGGTGGGCCAAGCGAAGAGTGCCCATCATCAAGACCATGATCGTTGAGAGATGGTGGGCACGGCGCTCCGCGCCTTTGCCCACCCTACGAAGCCGCCTGGTTCTTCCTCGCATTCAGCGCCGATGCGACACGGCTCACCGGCGTCCGGCCAAGCAGTCGGCTGATCTCGTTCGTCGCCGCCAGCAGCTTTTCCATGTCGACGCCAGTTTTGATCCCCATGCCCTCGAGCATGTAGACGACATCCTCCGTCGCGACATTGCCGGTCGCGCCCGGCGCATACGGACAACCGCCGAGCCCGCCGGCGGCTGCGTCGATGACGCGGACGCCCTCCTCCAACCCCGCATAGAGATTGGCGAGCGCCTGGCCGTAGGTGTCGTGGAAATGCATCGCGAGATGGGCCGCCGGGATGTTCGCGGCAACGGCGCGCAGCATATCCTTCGCCTTGGTCGGCGTGCCGACGCCAATGGTGTCGCCGAGCGAAATCTCGTAGCAGCCGAGATCCCACAGGGTCTTGGCGAGATCGGCGACGGCGTTGGGCTTGATCTCGCCGTCGAACGGGCAACCCAGCACGCAGGAGATATAGCCGCGTACTCTCACGCCGTCGGCTTTCGCGCGCGCAAGGACGGGCTTGAACCGCTCGATGGATTCGGCGATCGAGCAATTGATGTTGGCCCGCGAGAATCCTTCCGAAGCTGCCGCGAACACGGACACGACCTGCGCACCGGCCGCGCGCGCGGCGTCATAGCCCCTCTCGTTCGGCACCAGCACTTGGAATTCGGCGCCCTTGACGTGGCTCACCCCGCGCAGCACCACATCGGAGCCGGCCATCTGGGGGATCGCCTTGGGCGAGACGAAGGCGCCGACCTCGACGGTGTGAAGGCCGGCCGCGACCAGCGCCTCGACGAAGGCAATGCGCGCCTCCACGCTGACCGGTGTCTTCTCGTTCTGGAGGCCGTCGCGCGGCCCCATTTCAATGATGCGGACCTGGTCGCTCATGTCTTGCTCACTCGCCGATCGGCTCGAGCTCGGCAAGCTCGACGCCTTCTTGCACGATGTCGCCGACCTTGCACTTGATCGCCTTCAGAACGCCTGCAAACGGCGCGCGCAGCGTCTGCTCCATCTTCATCACTTCGAGCGTCAGGATTGGCGCGCCCTTCTCGAGCTTGGCACCCTCCTCCGCGAGCACCGCCACGACCGTGCCCGGCAGGGGCGCTGCAATCTTGTCCTCGCCGACATGCTCCTCGCTCTCGCCGCCGAACGGATCGACCCAGTGCAGATCGAACCGGCCATTGCGCGTACGCAGATAGAGCTCATGGCCATCAACAACCGCGGCAACCGCCGTCTTGACGCCGTCGAGCGCCAAATCGAATCCACCCTCCTTCGGTACCATCGCGAAAGCCAGCTCCCGCTCACCGATGACGAGCGTCGAGGGGCCGCTGCCGTAATTCAGCGAAATCGTCTGCTCCGGCCCGTGGCCGACACGGAAGGCAAAGCTGCGCTGACGTCGTCCGACCGGCTGCCAGCCGAAAGTTCGCCAGGGCGAAACGGTTTCGCCCTGAGCGGCTCTACGTTCCTCATTGACGATAGCCGCGACGGCCGCACACAGCTCGAGCTCGCCGGGCGCGGCGCCCGCCGCCGTCAGCCCGGCCAGCTCCCGCTCGATGAAGCCGGTGTCGATCGAGTTCGACCGGACCTTGGGATGCGTCATCAGCGCCGAGAGGAACGGAATGTTGGTGACGATGCCGCGGACGTCGGAATTCTCGAGCCCGCGGTTCAATCGCTCGATCGCCGCATCCCGTGTCGGCGCCCAGGAGATCATCTTGGCGAGCATTGCGTCATAGTAAGGCGAGACGGCATCGCCCTTGCGATAGCCAGCGTCGATGCGCAGACCGCCGGCCTCCTCGGGCAAACGCCAGGTCGAGATCCTGCCGACCGAGGGCATGAAGTTCTTGGTCGGATTCTCCGCGTAGACGCGCGCCTCGATGGCGTGCCCGTTGAGACGGATCTCGTCCTGTTTCAGCGGCAGCGCCTCACCGAAGGCGACGCGCAACTGCCATTCGACGAGATCGATCCCGGTGATCAGCTCGGTCACGGGGTGCTCGACCTGGAGGCGGGTGTTCATCTCGATGAAGAACACGTTCTTGCCGTCGGAGACGAACTCGATGGTGCCGGCGCCGACATAGTTCACCGCACCGGCCGCCTTGCGCGCGGCGGCAGAGACGGTCTCGCGTTGCGTGGCATTGAGCGTCGGCGAAGGTGCTTCCTCGATCACCTTCTGGTGCCGCCGCTGAAGAGTGCATTCGCGCTCGAACAGCGACAACAGATTGCCGTGGCTGTCGCCGATTACCTGCACCTCGATATGGCGGGGATTGTCGACATATTTCTCGATCAGCATGGTGTCGTCGCCGAACGCGGCTTTTGCTTCCCGCTTGGCGCTGACGATCGCCGGTCCAAGCTCGGCAGCCGAGCGCACGATGCGCATGCCACGGCCGCCGCCGCCCGCGGAAGCCTTCACCAGCACGGGAAAGCCAATCTTGTCGGCAGCCTTCGCGAGCGTCGTCTCATCCTGCGCCTCGCCGTGATAGCCAGGCACCAGCGGCACGCCGGCCTTCTCCATCAGCGCCTTGGAGCCTGACTTTGAGCCCATCGCGGTCATCATCCCGGCTGTCGGGCCGACGAAGACCAATCCGGCGTCCAGGCACGCCCGCGCAAACTCGGCATTCTCCGACAGGAATCCGTAGCCGGGATGCACCGCCTCCGCACCGGTTTTCCGCGCTGCCTCGATCAATCGCTCGACATTGAGATAGCTGTCGCGTGTCCGCGCGGGCCCGAGCAGAACGGCCTCGTCCGCGAGCGCAACATGCATCGCGTCGCGGTCGGCCTCGGAATAGACCGCGACTGTGCGCAGGCCCATGGCGCGCGCGGTTCGGATGACGCGGCAGGCGATCTCGCCGCGATTGGCGATCAGGAGCGTGCGAAAGCGCCGGTAGAGATTTGAGCGGTCCATCATCAGTTCCTGCGTCACATCCTGAACAGGCCGAATTTCGTCGGTTCGATCGGCGCGTTCGACGCCGCTGACAGCCCAAGCCCAAGCACGAGCCGCGTATCGGCCGGATCGATCACGCCGTCGTCCCACAGCCGCGCCGTCGCATAGTACGGATGCCCCTGGCTTTCATATTGCGCACGAATGGGGCTGCGGAACTTCTCTTCCTCTTCCTTGGACCAGCTCTCGCCCCTGGCCTCGATGTTGTCGCGCCTGACCTGGCTCAGCACCATCGAAGCCTGCTCGCCGCCCATCACGGAGATGCGCGCGTTCGGCCACATCCAGAGGAAGCGCGGGCTGTAGGCGCGCCCGCACATGCCGTAATTGCCGGCGCCGTAGGAGCCGCCGATCACTACGGTGAACTTCGGCACCGAGGCGGTGGCGACCGCCGTGACGAGCTTCGCGCCGTCGCGGGCGATGCCACCGGCCTCGTATTTCTTGCCGACCATGAAGCCGGTGATGTTCTGCAAGAAAACCAGGGGAATTCCACGCTGGCAGCACAGCTCGATGAAATGTGCGCCCTTCAGCGAGCTCTCGCTGAACAGGATGCCGTTGTTGGCGATGATGCCGACCGGATAGCCCCAGATATGGGCAAAGCCGCAGACCAGCGTCGTGCCGTATAGCTTCTTGAACTCGTCGAACTCGGAGCCGTCAACCACGCGCGCGATGATGTCGCGCACGTCGAACGGCTTTCTGCCGTCGACTGGCACCACGCCGTAGATCTCCTCCGCGGCGAACAGCGGATCGCGCGGCGGATGCATGTTGAGGTTCGGCCGCGCCTGTGGCTTCAACGTACCCACGATACGCCGCGCGATACCGATCGCATGAGCATCGTTCTGCGCGTAGTGATCGGTGACGCCGGACTGCCGCGAATGCACGTCGGCGCCGCCAAGTTCTTCGGCGCTCACGACCTCGCCGGTCGCGGCCTTCACCAGCGGCGGGCCGCCGAGGAAGATGGTGCCCTGGTTGCGCACGATGATGCTCTCGTCCGACATCGCCGGCACATAGGCGCCGCCGGCCGTGCAGGATCCCATCACGATCGCGATCTGGGGGATGCTGGCTGCCGACATCTGCGCCTGGTTGTAGAAGATGCGGCCAAAGTGCCGCTCGTCCGGAAAGATGTCGTCCTGCATGGGCAGGAACGCGCCGCCGGAATCGACCATGTAGACGCAAGGAAGATTGTTCTGGCGCGCGATGTCCTGCGCGCGCAGGTGCTTCTTCACCGTCATCGGGTAGTAGGTGCCGCCCTTGATGGTGGCATCATTGGCGACGATGACGCATTCGCGCCCCGAGATCCGCCCGACCCCCGTGACGACACTGGCCGAATGCACGTCGCCGCCGTACAGGCCATATGCGGCAAGCGGCGACAGCTCCAGGAACGCAGTCCCGGGATCGACCAGCAGATCGACGCGCTCGCGCGCCAGCATCTTGCCGCGCGCTGTGTGGCGCATGCGCGAGGCCTCGCCGCCGCCGCCGGCGACCTGGGCGAGCTTTTCCCGGAGGTCACCGACGAGCCCGCGCATCGCTTCGGCATTGCCTGCGAAATCCGATGATGAAGGATCGATCGTGGAATGGAGCGGCATGTGTCCAGCGCTTCTTTCGTCGTGGTGAGATGCCGCGGCAGGTTGACCCATTTTCGCGGCGATTCCAAATGCGTTCAGGCGGTCTCCGCCATCAGCTCACGCCCGATCAGCATGCGGCGCACTTCAGACGTGCCGGCGCCGATCTCGTACAGCTTTGCATCGCGCCACAGACGCCCGGTCGGAAACTCGTTCGTATAGCCGACGCCGCCGAGCGCCTGGATCGCCTCACCTGCCATCCATGTCGCCTTCTCTGCGGAATACAGGATCGCGGCGGCAGCGTCCTTGCGCAGAGTCCGCGCGTGACCGCCTCGATCGCAGGCGCGCCCCACCGCGTAGACATAGGCGCGCGTCGCCTGCCAGGTCGAATACATGTCGGCGAGCTTTCCCTGCATGAGTTGGAAGTCGCCGATCGGCTGACCGAACTGCTTTCGCTCGTGCATGTAGGGCACGACAGCGTCCATGCAGGCCGCCATGATCCCGAGCGGACCGCCGGACAGCACCGCGCGCTCATAGTCGAGGCCGGACATCAGGACCTTGACGCCCTCGCCCACCCCGCCCAGCACGTTGTCGGCCGGCACCTCGCATTCGTCGAAGAACAACGGATAGGTGTTGGATCCGCGCATGCCGAGCTTGTCGAGATGCTGGCCATGGGTAAAGCCCTTGAAGCCCTTCTCGATCAGGAAAGCTGTCATCCCGCGCGGGCCGGCGTCCGGATCCGTCTTGGCATAGACCACCAGCACGTCGGCGTCGCCGCCATTGGTGATCCACATTTTCGAGCCGTTGAGCACGTAGCGGTCGCCGCGCCGGTCCGCGCGCAGCTTCATGGAGACGACGTCGGAGCCGGCGCCCGGCTCGGACATCGCGAGCGCGCCGACATAGTCGCCGGAGATCAGTTTTGGCAGATAGCGCTGGCGCTGCGCGTCGTTGCCGTTGCGGCGGATCTGATTGACGCAGAGATTGGAATGCGCGCCGTAGGACAGGCCCACCGCGGCCGAGCCGCGCGAAATCTCCTCCATGGCGACGATGTGGGCGACATAGCCCATGTTGGAGCCGCCATATTCCTCCGGCGCGGTCATCCCGAGCAGGCCGAGATCGCCGAAGCGCTTCCAGAGGTCGGCGGGAAACAGGTTCGCCTTCTCGACCTCGGCCGCGCGCGGCGCGACCTCAGCCTCCACGAAGGCGCGGACCGTATCGCGCAACATGGTGATGTCTTCGCCGAGGTCGAAATCGATGCTCGGGATGTTCATGGGCTGCTCCTCCGATCTTGTCTTGCCCGCAAACCTACTCCCGATCGGGCATTCGGGCGGTCGAAAAGGTTGCATTTTCCGCCATAGTTGGCGAAGATTCGGTATGCCTTTTCAAGCCTCCGCTGCAGTTCCTCGCCGGGCCATGACACCGGCCGCCTTCGTGCGCGGAGTGGTTGCTGCTTACGCCAGATATGGCCGCGACGCGGCCGAGGCGCTAGCCAGAAGCCAGGTGCCCGCGGACCTCCTCGGATCCGCTGATGGGCGGGTCACGGCAGCCCAGTTCGAGGTCCTGGCGGGCCATGCCATGCGCGAACTCGACGACGAGGCGCTCGGCTGGTTCTCGCGCCGGTTTCCCTGGGGCACCTATGGCATGCTATGCCGGGCCTCGATCACCGCCCCCAATCTCGAGGTGGCGCTGAAGCGCTGGTGCCGGCATCACCGCATCCTCACCGAGGACGTGCTGTTCGAGTTCGGCTTCGATCGCGACACGGCCATGATCGGTATTCGCGAGCAGCGCGACCTCGGGCCGTTGCGCGAATTCTGCCTGGTGACGCTGCTGCGCTACGTGCTCGGCTTCTCCTGCTGGGTCGTGGATTCCGCGATCGCGCTCCGCACCGCGGAATTCCCTCATGCCGAGCCGCGCCACGTCTCGGTCTATCCAACAATCTTCTGCAGGAACGTTCGCTTCGATGCGGAGCGCGCCAGCATCACCTTCGACAAGCGCTACCTGGCGCTCCCGCTGAAGCGCAGCCCGTCCGATCTCGATCACATGCTGAAGGGTGCGCTGCGCCTGACCGTGCTGCCCTACCGACGCGACCGCCTGATGGTGGAGCGGATCAGGCACGTGCTGCGCAGCGCGCGCGGTCGGATCCTGACCGCCGACGACGTCGCAAGTGAGCTTGCGCTGTCGACCCGCACGATGCATCGTCGCCTAAGCGACGAGGCAACTTCGCTACGTGCGTTGAAGGAAGAGGCAAAGCTCGAACTCGCCAGGGAAGCCTTGATGCGCGGCCGCGCGCCGATCAAGCGGATCGCCGAGATCGCCGGTTTTCGCAACGAGAAGAGCTTTTCGCGCGCCTTCCGCAACTGGACCGGCGCCTCGCCGCGCGAGTTTCGCGCCAGGTATCGCTAGGCTTGCACCGGCAGCGACACATCCTTGGCAACGCCCAGCACCGGAAAGCTGCGCACGTTCTTCACGTTCGGCATGGCCGCAAAATTCAGGAGCTGTTGCCGCATGCTTTCCATGTTCGGAGCCACGCATTTCAGGAGATAGTCGGTATCGCCGGAGATCCGCCAGCACTGCTGGATACGCGGTACCGCCGCAACGGACGTCTCGAAGTCCTCCAGAACCGGTTGGGCCTGGCTGCCGAGCTGGATGGTGACGAACGAGATCACCTCGTAACCAAGCAGCCGCTCGTCCAGAATGGCGCGGACTGCTTTGATCACGCCGCGGCTGATGAGGGATTTGAGCCGCCGCAGGCAGTTCGGCGCTGAGATGCCGACACGATGCGCCAGCTCGTTGTTGCGGACGCGGCCGTCTTCCTGGAGCTCCGACAATATCCTCAGATCGACGCTGTCGAGCTGGTAACGCCCGGCCATACCCACCTCGTCATGATCCCGTCACGCTTCGCCCAGCGGAGCACACGACAAAACCCCCGCCAAGGACCTTAGCGGGAAGCTGGCGTTCAGTGCGTCCGGCTCAGTGCGTTCGGCTCAGTGCGTCCAGATCAGTGCGTCCAGATCAGTGCGTCCAGATCAGTGCGTCCAAGGCTCGCCGCGGCGGAAGGAGAAATTGTCGGCATAGGCGACCGAGCGGCGGATCGACTCCTTGGGCTCGATCACCTGGTAGGCGATGCCCTTGCGCTCGCAATAAGCGATCGCCTCCTCCTTGGTCTCGAAGTGCAGCGTGATCTGCTGCTTCATGTCCGCCGAGGAGGTCCAGCCCATCAGCGGCTCAACCGCGCGCGGCTGCTCCGGCTCGTAATCGAGCTGCCATTCCCGGGTCTTCCCCTTGCCCGATTGCATCGCGTTCTTGGCGGGCTTGAAAATGCGTGCGGTCATTGGACGGCCGGACCCCTTTAACGTCTATTCGGTCTAACTCTATGCGTCACCGAAGCTATTGGTGGAAACCACCGGGATAGTATAGAGAACACCGTATCGGGAATTTGAACGGTGATTCCACAATCCTGGAGGTAGCGTTGCCAACGGGTATAGTCATTATGCTGCGCCGTGACAATCTCGCTCCCCGCTCACCGCGGACCGGTAGCCTGCCCCCGCGGTGCGGCTGATCTGCTGGCGGCTCGCCGTGCGCGCCTCGTGTTCTGTGTTTCCTCCTCGAAAGTCAGCTTCGAATGGCCTTCCTGAACATCAACGCAACGCTTCCCGAAAAAGGCCGTGACCTCCGGCTGGACCTGTTTCGCGGGGTCGCGAACTGGGCGATCTTCCTCGATCACATCCCCGACAACGTCGTGAACTGGATCACGACGCGAAATTACGGTTTCAGCGACGCCGCCGATCTCTTCGTCTTCATCTCCGGCTATACCGCCTCGTTCGTCTACGCGCGGATGATGCTCGAGCGCGGCTTCGTCGTCGGCGCCACCCGGCTGACCAAGCGTGTCTGGCAGCTCTACGTCGCCCACATTATCCTGTTCGTGATCTACATCGCCGCGATCAGCTATCTGGCGCTGCGCTTCGGCGATTCCGACATCATCGATGAGTTCAATGTCGCCGGTCTCGTCGACAACGCCACCGAGACGCTGCGGCAGGGCTTGTTCCTGCGCTTCAAGCCACTCAATCTCGACGTGTTGCCGCTCTACATCGTGCTGATGGGATTATTCCCGCCGGTCCTGTGGTTCATGCTGCGCAAACCGGACCTCACGATGGGGCTCTCCATCATCCTCTGGCTGGCAGCGCGGCATTTCGGCTGGAATCTCACCGCCTACCCGGCCGGCACCTGGTATTTCAACCCCTATTGCTGGCAGGTGCTGTTCGTGTTCGGTGCCTGGTGCGCGATGGGCGGAGCGCGGCGTTCGATGACGCTGATCAACTCGAAGGTCACGCTCTATCTGTGCCTTGCCTACCTCCTGTTCGCGCTGACCATGACCATGGCGGGCCGCTTCCCGAGCCTCGGCGCGATGTTTCCGGAGTGGCTGTTCTCAGCCTTCAACCCGAACGACAAGACCAACCTTGCGCCTTATCGCTTCATCCATTTCGTCGTGATCGTGATCCTGGTGATCCGCTTCGTGCCGAAGGACTGGCCGGGTCTGGAGTGGAAGATTTTCGATCCCGTGATCGTCTGCGGCCAGCAGTCGCTCGCCGTTTTCTGCGTCGGCGTGTTCCTGTCCTTCGTCGGCCATTTCGAATTATCGATGAGCTCGGGTTCGCTGTTCGCGCAGCTGTTCGTCAGCATCGCCGGGATCGCGATCATGACGACGGTCGCCTACTACATCTCCTGGTCGAAGCGGCAGGACAAGCCGCTGAAGCCGCCCGCCACGACGAAGGCAGCGGCCACCCCCGCGAAGGCGGGCTGAGCAGCAAACCCGAAGCGGCCGCTTCAGGCCGCCTCGTCCTCGCTATATTCGGTGAACTTCTTGTAGATCCACTGTCGGCCATCGTGGCGGCGCCAAACCTTGCCGTAGACCAACTGCCCGTTGATCGAGCGCCTCGGTACGATGATGGTCCACAGGTGCCAGATCTCGGCCCAACCGGATCGTGAATCGGGGATTTGGGAGCTGCGATCGAAAATCATGACGAAAAACTCGCAAGAAAACGAAGACGCCGCGATGTCTGTGATGTTGTGTGAGCTATTTTCGTAGGCACGGCGGCGAGCCGGGACTGATTTGATAACAGTCGACAAAATGGCCGCAACAAGAGGGCGCACTTAACCTAACTGGTCAACCTTAACTATCGAGGGTGTGCAGGCCGTGGCGGTTGAAACTGTGCCCGGTCTTTTCTAGAATGCGGGTGAGATTTGAGATGACCGTGCCGTTTTGAGGCGCGTGACGATTTTGAACTGAATTTGAATTTTTGAGACGCCTGCTATCCGGGTCGATCGCCATGAGTTTGCTCAACATGAATTTGCTCAACATGAATCTCCAATGTGCGTGTTTGCATCTAGCGATCACGTCTCCGCCGGCGGCGCCGACCGTCGAACAAGCCGCCGAAGAACTCCCCGATGCAGCGAACGATAACGAGACGGTCTGGCCGCTCGTCCCGTTCCCGGTGGGTTGGTGCGCGTCGAGCTAGAGCATGATCCGGCCCCGAAGGGCCGCGTTCGCGCAAAGTGCGAAGCGGTTTTCCCTCGCGACAAACACGGAACGCGTTTGCGCGGAGATCATGCGCAAACAACGATCTCAAGCGCGATGGCGATTCATCCCAAGCTCATCGCACTCCAGGACGCACGGCCAGTTTGTTGGCTCTGAAAAGCGCGACGCCGCACAAGCGGAATATCGTCGCTTGGCGGCGTCCGTTTAGATATTGGGCGCTGAAATCCCCAATACTCGTATGTCTATTGCGGACGCCAAAGGTTCGATGCGCCTTGATAATTTCGCGCGCGGCCGATGCACCAACTGGCTGAAAAATCGCGTAGAAGTCGCGACGCGCTGCGAACAAAGACCCAAGGTTTGAACAGGCGCTTGTGCAATACGTCGGCGCGTCGACCGACCGCCACTCCCGGTCTCGCGCCTGTGCCTCAGGTGCTCCCGGCACTGCCGAGCGTGCCCTGAGCCGTGTAGGTCTGACCAGCCGGGCCGGTCTGACCACCCTGGTTCTGGCCGCCTTGCGCGTTGACCGAGGTTTCGACTTCGGTCGTGCCGTCGGAATAGGTGATGACCGTGGTGGTGATCCCATTCACCGTCGTGGAGACCTCGCTGACGATGGTTTTGGCCGAGCTGCCGCCACCGCCGCCCGCTCCACCGTCCGCCGACTGGGAGGACGATGCAGTCGCCGAAGACGAGGTCGTCTCCGGTGTGGATGATGTTGCCGAGGAAGAGGAGCTTGCCGCGGAGTGAGACGTTGCCGCTGCGCTGGAGATCGAACTGATCGCCGTGATCGACATGGGAGCCTCGCCTTAGGAAGATGCTGCCGGGCGCAACGCGAGATGCACGATCCGCCCTTTCCTTCAACGCAGCTCCCGGCCGGATCAGGCGTCAGGATCGCCCGGAAAATGGCGGCATCACGGCCATGGCTTTGGCTGAGCGGCGCGCCGACGCACCCCGCGTGGCGTCTGTGAGCTTGCCCTCGCAGTTATCGACGGTGCATGCAGGCCTGCACGTACTCCTTCATGGCCGGATCCAACACGCTTCGGTTGAGGCCCATCGCTAGGGCCTCCTCTTTGCACCTTTCAATCTTTGCATCGAACTGCGGATGGTTTGCTTCGGCGCACTGACGGCGGAAGGGACCGGGGGGATATTGCATGCAGTTTTGCGCTTGAGCGCTGGTGCTGCCTAGAACCATTGAGACGGCAATCAGCTTTCGGATCATGTCCGAATGAACGGTCTCCGCCATGTCATTTCTCCTCCCCCTGATCTCGACAATCCGCAGATGCTCGGGCAACCGCCGGTCGCGCGCAAGCGGATTTCGCCAGAGCGGGGATGGATGCTCTGAACCAGGGCTATTCTGCGAAGGAATAGACCCGCTTATTTTGCTGTAAGTGCTTGAAATTACTGGTCGGGGCAGCTGGATTCGAACCAACGACCTGCAGTACCCAAAACATAATTGACCTATTTGACAGCGTTTCCTCCTGTTGCCGGGGATAACTCAAATTGTTGAGGTATAAGGCGTTTCTCTTGTACTGCGTTTCCCTCGATATGCTAGAAATCTATGGCCGGTGCATACCCGGTGCAGACTCGGGGGCTCTCTTGCGAAACGTCAAAATCGGCCTGCAATGGCTTAAGACCGTGCCTAAGGTCGAAAAGCCCCGCATTTTCTACGACGCGGACCTAACCGGCTTCGGTCTAAAGGTTATGCCGTCTGGGGCGCTTTCTTGGATTATCGAGTACCGCCCTCATCCCGGAGGAAAAGGCGTACCCACGAAACGTATGGTGATCGGCAAACCGGACATGCTGACGCCAGAGCAGGCGCGCAAGCGCGCCAAAGAGCTACTTGCCCAAGTGGTGCATGGCGGTGATCCGCCGCTGCCCGACAAGAAGACCGGAAGGCAAGCACCGTGCAGGAACTGGTTACGACCTTCATGGACAGCCACGTCAGGACGAAAAGGAAGGGCCGAACGGTCAAACTCTATGACGGGTACATGAACAACCATGTAGTTCCCGCTCTTGGAACCAAAAAGGCGCCTGCCCTCACCCGCACCGACGTGGAGAGGCTTCAAAGAAAAATCGGCGCCAATAATCCAGTCACCGCAAACCGCGTCATCGCATTCATAGGCGCGGCATACGCGTACGGCATCGACCAGAAGCTCTTGCCGAAGGGCACGGAGAACCCTGCGCTTGGTATCGAGAAGTTCAAAGAGGAACCACGCGAACGGTTCTTGAAGGCCGAAGAGCTTGCGCGACTAGGTGAGTCGATCCGACTTGCAGAGACAGGCGGAATTCCCAGACCGGTTAGCAAGGCCAAGCATGCCCCCAAGGTAGCCATCAAAATCGATTCTCATGCCGCCGCAGCGATTCGATTATTGATATTCACCGGCGCCCGGCTGAGAGAGATTCTTGACCTGCAGTGGGACCACGTTCACCTAGAACGCGGCGCGCTCTTCCTGCCTGACTCAAAGACCGGCAAGAAAACAATCGTCCTAAGTGCCCCTGCTGCAGAGGTACTAGAAAACATCGAGCGCATCGGCCGGTATGTTATTGCTGGTGGGCATGAGTGGGACGAACCGAAGGATAGAGACAAACCGCGCAACGACCTGAAACGGCCGTGGGAGCTAGTCTCCGTCCATGCTGGGTTGGCCGGCTTGCGGCTCCACGATCTTCGCCACACGTACGCTAGCATAGGCGTAGGCGCCAGCGCCGGGCTGCCAATCGTTGGCAAATTGCTGGGGCACCGAAACGCAAAGACTACCGAGCGCTACGCGCACCTAGATATCGATCCTTTGCGGCGCGTCTCGGACGCAATTGGCAGCAATCTATCCGCTGCGTTAGGAGAATAGGCAAATGAGCAGCGCCGAATATCTCGCGATGTATCTCTGCAATGAAAGGCTGGAAAAGGGTGATGCCGATCCCTTCATGCCGCTCGTACGCTACCTGAGGAGCGAACGGCCCATTGGCGACGAACTGAGAACTTGGATTGCCGGCCTGTTCGCTCAAGACGGAGAGTCAGCATTTCGCCTCGAATACAAGCGGCGACGCAAGGGGCGGCCAGCGGGTTCGAAAAAGGCTGAAGACTACATCTACATGCGGGCTGCCGAACTTCAGGACGAGGTAGTGACACTCGATTTGATCGGTTACCTCAAGGACAGTACAGGCTGGGAAGTTGCTGAGGACAACAATCCCGAGATATTCCGAATGGGTGACGAAGAATTGGACTGGTGTGACCAGACCGGCATCAAGCCCCGAGTAACGCTGACACTCGGTCAGAAACTTTCGCAGGCCGAAATTAAGGAGATTATTTCCGCCGAAACTTACTGGAATTTCGATAGAGACGGCTGGGCGTCGACAAGAACGGTACGACGCCATCTCAACGGCTTGCAGAGTGAATGAATATCGGCGCTATTCCCTGCCGAAAGCATGCGAGAATACGACGCGATCGCCTTCTGCTCTTAGCTCCTTCACAATCTGAGTGGCAGTGAGAAACTTCCACCGAAACTCATCTGCTGATGTCGACTGCATAGCCGAGTCCAGCAGGTATTCAACTTCCTTGGCTTTCTTGTGCGAAAGTCGCGCGTAGTCCCCTAGAGCGGTCAACATCATTCTCCGAACTTGCGTTTCGAGAGCTATAGATTTGGTGATGTCCATTCCGCGACAAGGTCGGATCGAATGTAATTTTCGCGCAACCCTCGTAAACGAGCCGCTTGATCGCCCTGCCGTGCTTTATGATTGTTTGCTAGCGCCGGTAGCGTCGAACCCTAGAAGACTTTCTCCGCCTTCGGCGCGTGCCGATCAATCGGTTTCGTTCAGCTTCTTGTACGCGGTCGCGAAGAGTTTCAAGTTCGGAAAGTTCGAATATCAGCTCGTCAAGGGTTTTGCGCAGAAAAGTGACGCGATCACAGATACTCATAGAACGCCCCTAAAATAATACCTTCAGTAATAATCGGCGCTAGTACAACCGCCGCGCGAGGGGACGTCAATCCGGATTTTTCCAGTTCGGTTAAGACGAAGAGTTCCGTAACCATGGGCGGCCCTGATTGCTGAACCTTGGGCCAACCGGATTCGACTCATTTTTGCTAGGAGCGCCCTTCCCCAAGACGCTCAGCCCAAGGACCGCCGGCCCGCATCTCCGGATTGGACACCGCCGGGGCCGGCGAGTCCGAGGGCCAAGGACCAGCGGTGTTCGGCGCCCTTTCCGAACCGCCATGCGGGGCGAGTAAGGGCAAGCGTAACCTTTGTTGTTTGAGCGTGCCCGCTCTCCACGGTAGAATGTTCCCCATCAGAGGAATGGGCGTCCTCAGATGGAAATCTTCAAGCAACCTAAACAATTAAGCGCGCCGATTTGCACCAAGTGCGGTAGCGCAATGACTTGGATTCAATCGGTGTTGATCAAGGTCGAGCAATCCATCCTGCACGAATTCACATGCAGGAGTTGTGGCGAAAACGTCAAAATGAGAACGCCAGCGAAGCCCGCAAAGAAATAAGGCCGCCTAAGCTGGCGGCCTCTTCCATTTCCGCTTGGGCTATCCGGTGTATGCCGGGACGGCCCCCGTCCTACGCCTCAAACTCAATAACCTCTTCGCCAGCCAAATCCGTCTCAGTATCAAAGAGCCGGTCAAAAGCCCGGTCTACAGCGAGTTTGTCCCAACGTACGGCGCCATCTATCTTCTTCGGCTTTGGCATGCGCCCATCTTGAACCATTCGCATGAATGCCTGCGGCGTCACACCGACGTAGGCTGCCGCGCGCAAACGCGACAGCCCGCGTGGCCAGTGCGGTAGAGTACGCTCAGTCACTGAACACATGACCGCTGAGTTCGATCCTGAACGACTTCGCGGGTTCGCGAGTCGTCTCACGACGCATGTTGGCTCGCACCTCAAACACGACCCCATATGAGGCCATAAGCTCGCCGGTTCTTATGTCCCTGTCAGCCGTTTGCTGGTCGATGCGCCCAACTCGGACTAGTTCAGATAGCAAGGTCTTGTTCTTTGCGAGTTGGTCGGTGACGCCTCGCGACAGTTGGTCGGTGATGCTCTGCATTGCCCCTTCTTTCCCCCTAATAGGAATCAATAACGGAGTCAGAATGCCCGAGCGATTTTTGCAAGTCAAATCTGTGGTTTTGTACCGATTTTGGCTACACCTTTGGTTGTACCGTTTTTAGCTACAGCACTTTCTAGACCTTCGCGCACCTACTTCCCACGATTCAACGCACGCATAACTCCGATGCGCGCAAGCATCGTCGGGCCGCCCTTCTCCGCAACCAGCATCAGCGCTTCAATCGCTGCCAGCCATTCCGGCGCGTCGTGTTCGCGCTTCGGCAACTGCGTGATGAATGTTGCCGCGTCGTGCAGCGTGAGCAGCTTCCGGCCGTTGGGCAGCGTTATCGGCTCATCAAACGACCGCTGCCAACCTTTCACGGCTCGTTGTCTCGCGACTCTAGTACTTGCTGGCGCGCTTTGCCGATGGTTGCTATTGTGCGACAACTCAACCAAGCTTTGAGGGGCTGGCACTGATGTTGAAGAAACTCACTTTTGTGGTCGTGCTGATCGTGCTCCCGGGTGCACTCGTGGAAGCCCAGTACATCGGAGGGCCGAATGTGGCGCCTTGCACGCAAAATACTCCTTCAGGTGTTTTTTGCTCTTGCAATCACGGAGTGTTCAGAGGTCGTGATGTAGTTAAAGACGGCTGGCATTTCGACGGACGGCACGCTCTTAGAAACGGCTTTTCCGCCACTTACAACAAAGGTACTCACACCCGCGTCTGCAAACGCGACTAGTTGGATCGATTGACGTCTGGCCGAACTAGCACCCTCTCGCCCCGCGCCCACGCAGCATACTTCCGTGCCGTCCACTCTTGCTGCCTGCGCCACTCTTCAAAATCGGCTTCCGTCCGCCTGGACAAGAACACGGCCCATGCTTCTAGAAACGCCGCGCGTGCGCACTCAAATGTCGCTGCCGTGCCGGCTGTACATTCCCCCGGCTCACTGCCCGGATAGAACCCACAGCGCCACTGCCACGGGTTTGTTTCGGTCGGGTTGCCGCTACGTAGACCGATGCTGCCGGCCTCTACGTCGTCGTAATAAATCGTCCAAGCCTCTTGGCTGGCGGTCCGATCGCAGCGGCGGGTTAGTGTGGGCATAGCCCGCCATGATCGCGCCGACCGGTCCGGTAGCAAAGCCGCTAGGGGTTGGGTTTGCGACCGAGCATCGCCCCGCATACTGATCAATACACAATCCAAAAAGTAGCGTGGAGAATTCTCCACAACCCTTGCCCGTGTGAACGTCGTGGGTAGTCTGCTGAGGCAACCAGTCCTCCCGATCCAGAAACTCCATGAAACGCAAAAAGAAATATCGAAAGCAGCCCAACAGCGCGCGAACAGCGCAGGTCGTGAGCGAACCAGCCGAGGGCGAAGTGGCGGTACATTCGGAAAACAAAACGACACGGTCTCTATTCCACTACACGACCGCGGAAGGTCTCATCGGAATACTTGAGACTCAGTCTCTTTTCGCGACCCATTATGATTTTCTCAATGACTCTACTGAAGGTCGGATTATTTTATCACTGCTCCTACCAATGTTAGAACGCGAGTTGCGCGACGTCGTTCCTACGCTGGTCGAGCGCAAGCTGTTTCATCCAACCATCTTAACCGATTTTGGAGACAGCATTTACAAGCAAGAAGCCGAAAATATGCTTCATGCAATGACAGAGACAACAAACGCCGTCGCACCGTTCTTCATAACGTCTTTTTGCATTCACGAACCCGACTCAGGTTCGTACCAGCATGGCCTACTTAGCCAATGGCGTGGATACGCGAGAGGTGGTTTTGCCATAGAATTCGACGAGCTACTTATCGACAAACTCAGCATCGAAGAAAGCAACAGATATCGGTACCAAGGCATATTAACTGACAAGGTGACGTACAGGGACTACGCGGAGCGAGTTAAGCCTGACCTTTTTGCTGGTTTTGCTGGAACCTTGTTAAAGAACCTCTTTCCGAAGATCGCAGACAAGTTGTCTGACGTATTCGGACCGAAAGGAACTGACGACTTCGCACGCCCCTTTCTGTCGCTCGCACCCTTCCTGAAGGATTCTACGTTCGAAGAGGAGAATGAATATCGCATCGTTGCCCTTTGCAATCGCCCGTCCGTGACAGGACCTGGAGAGACTCGAGCGGTTAAGTCAATAAAGTTTAGAAGTCGTTCGAGCGGACAGATAGTGCCGTACATCGCCCTATATGATGGACTCGAGTCGAAATTGCCGATCAAGTCAATAATCATTGGTCCGCATATACAGCAACGAAATCAACGTATGGCTCTAGAGATTTTGCTGGAGAAATGCGGCCTCGAAATTCCCATCAGAGAGTCCGGTATTCCGTTTCGTGAGTAAGGCGTCTTCCAGCGGCAAGATCGATTAAGGGAAAGCTACATGGGCCTCTTGAGATTATGGCGCGAGGCGCGCGGAGAAATAATGGCAAAAGAGACGCGAGACTTGTTAACCCGCGTGCGAGGCGCGAATGACGCAGCTAAGCGCGCTTGCTTTAACAACATACGTGCCACGCATGATGACTTGAGAACCGCATACGACATCGCTAGCGCCGCTGAACGAAAGCAAATCTTAAAGGACCTAAAGAGGAGCGCCAAAACAATGTGGGATCAAGGCGATTGGCCTTCGGCGTTAGGGCTTGGCATAGTCGCGCTCAACATCGAAAGCCGTCATGTTCCGGGAAAGGAGGCTGCTTCCGTGCTGAATGACACGGACGAGGTGATTAGCATAGCTATGCGTAGCTAGAGACGAAACCCGTTGGCGCTTAGACTAACGGGTCTTGTACAAGCCTCGTTTGGTTTCGAGATGGACTTACAGACGCCTGGTAGCTTCGCTTTCGTGACAGTTGACACGATGAAACCGGGAAGACCCGTCTTCAGCTCTGCAAGCTGTCGATTAACGCGCATCAGCGCGGCCGAGTCGGCGCCGCGTGCGTCAACTGCGCTTAGACTGGAAGGGGCGCTGCTTCAACCTGCAACTTGCGTTGATGCGATCTTCGATGGTGCTCCAAGTATTTTCTTTGCTCGGCGTTTAGCCCTGCTATCCGGGCACTAGTTGTGATCCCCAGACAAGCAAGTGTCTGCTCACTCAAACTGGGCGAAATAACAATCCTTCCATCGTCATCAAACGAGACGAAGCCTCGATCGAATAGACCATCAATGTGGAGCGCCAGCAGCAGCCCATTGTTCGAATCCAATCGTTCCTTTGGTTCGCACTCGCACCAAGGCTTAATGTGAGACGCGCGCAGCAACTCTGGCATCGCCAGGCCTGTTACCGCGCAACGTCCATTCCACCGGTCGAGAAGATCGTCTCGGAACCTTTGTTGTCCCAATCTCGCCGCGCGAAGAATTTCGGACTCGGTTCTGGGATCAACGTCCATAGTATCCGGGTCGAACGACCTTAGCTCTGATTTGGGCAAGACATCGAGTGCCGCTATGAATTCTCGAAGAGAATTCCTGGAGGCAAAATCGAAATCGATTCCATATGGAATTGGGCTCTTCCCGCCGTGCATGTGCTGCGGAAACGAACGCATGGTCGAATTGTGATAGAGTAATCGATCGTTCGGCCGGTGCACCCCGGGCATAACGCTGAGGGTTGACACGCTGTCTTCAAAGCAGGGGTCGATCACCAAACGCCAGCTTCCGCTGTCGATCTTGATGTAACATGTCAGCGCTCCTTTGGACGCGCGCCGGGTCTTCACACCGCTTTCGCCCAGTGCGAAGCCAAGCGACGCCAATTCCTGGCCAATCTCTTCGGCGTTCAAAACGGAGGATAGCCCTCTCGGACGGGCCTCTTCGAATGCCCATCTAATAACAACGGGAGTGGCGTCGATAACCTCTAGGGGCTGTCCGACACCAGCATATTTGAACGGCGAACGGTCCGCGGAACGCCAGAATATGTTTACCGGTGCGCCCCCCGACGCCATCCGCCGGATCATTGGCTGACCAACGTTGCTCCGGCTCTTTGCTGACCAAACAAGTTGATCGCCATCCCAACGATTGGGATAATCGTGGCCAGTGCGTCCCGCCGTGCCGACGTTGCAGAAAACATAAATTTGCCCATCGTAGCTAGTGTAGCCCGTCGCCCAGTCGCCACCTCTACGTTCTTCGGGCACCCTGAGCGCATCTTGTATCTGTGCCCTGGTATAAAGCTCTCCGACCTGAAACACGTTGGCCCCCCCTGTTGTATCATACTAGTTATGACTGCGAATCGAACTCGCCGCCATTGGCGATAGGTAGGAGACCGCTGAGGTCCCAACCGTACTCTCGCGGTGGCTAGCCGCCCAACATGCTAGTCCGAGTCGGTGCCTTCGCCGGTTGCAGCGATTGCAACAATGTCGCCGTCTGACATTTCTGTTTGTGTGATCCTAAGATTAAATGTGTGAAATGCAATTCGCCACGGCATTGCCCATTTTTCTGCGCGTGCTAAAAGCCCGGCTTCAAAAACAGGAGCGGCAATGGCAAAGAAGAAGCGCGCACGTCGCGAATACACGGCATCAGATGTGAAGGAGCTACGTGCGCACTCCAGAGCACGGACGCCCGTCGTAAAGGTGGCTAAAGCGATGAAACGGACTGAGGCATCTCTTCGCGCGAAGGCGATGAACCTCAGTATTCCGCTTGGTCATCGTCGGTAAGAAGCCGGCTACGTTCGCGGCGCACTAACCGCGAACGTGCCCGCCCTCTAAGACGTCGCCGCGCGGATAGTTCGCCGTTGCGGTTCAGCTTTATGAACGTGTCCGCATCACGCATGCCACTATCCTCGGCCTCGTAGTCGTTTCCAGAAACATACGATTTCGCCATTCGCGGATTCTTGATCGCATTCGCTAGGACGGGGTCCATAGGGCGGGAGTTAACGCGCCGGCCCGTTGCGCGATTCCAAGTGCTTCGAAGACTTGCGGTTGCTGAAAAGTAGTCGGTCATTCTATCACTCCAATAAAAATGGCAGCTAACGCGGTTGCGTTGCTGCCCGGATGATGCGTGCTGAAAAGCCCGCGCACGCGTCGGGATTGTATGATATGCTTTCAGCCAGCCTGAACGGAGTCCCAAGTGGAGGCAATCGGAAAGCTGATTGACCACCTAGGCTACGCGACGCCGCTGCTTTATTCGGCGGCGGCCTACGGCTTGTTTGCTTGGCTTGATAAAGAAGCGTCGGACGAAGCCAAAAATTCGCTTGCTGTTGTGATGAAACTGAAAGCGTTTAGCAAACAAGATGTAGCTGCCGCTTTAGTTGAAGCGTTTGACGCGATTTATACGAATCCGCTTCTACGGCTACGTGCCGTTGCTAGGTCATTCCTCATCAGTGCCTTAATCACTATCGTGTTCGCCTTTGAAATGCGCTCAGAGGGTCTCGCGAAGATATTTGGCACGATCGGAGTGTTGGGACTTTATATCTTTAGCGTTTTCTTACCGAACGCGATGACTGACTATCTTAGTCTATTTTTGATAAGGCCTGTGCTGAAGTGGTGCGGCAGGAGACCAGTTTTGGCTTTGAGTTGTGGAGTGATTGTATTCCTTTTCATCATCTGCGCGAGTTTTGTTATTCGTGCTGCTCTGCAAATATGGGTATGGCTGCCGGGTGCTGATTTCTCTGGTGACCCAAGGTCCGCTATAGAACTCATGGATGATCCTGAGACTCTTAAGAAGGTGATGAGGGCAGATAGTGCGAGAACCGCGACCTTTTTCTTGGCGTTCATTCCGGGGGTAGCCGTCTTTTTTTGGCTTCCGCTTTATCTCCTCGGGTTGCTGACAATTCGCTTGTCGGTCCCGCTTTTCCGTCTCGTTGCAGGCATTCAGTGGCTCCTAAAGGATGGTAAGGATCATCCTCTGAAGGCAATTGGCTGCGTAGCAGCGGTGGCCACCTTTGCGGCAGCGGTTCTTTTGCAGGTCGCATTCGAATAAGCGGCCTGCAAATGGTGCCAAGATATCTTGGCTAAGTTGAACACGACGAGGGGTAAGTTTCCCCATTTTGTGGATGTGAAAAATCTGAGGCCCATCGGGAAATAGGGCCTCGCGCCGGAGGAATCACGTCCCCCTTCCCTTGGCCCATTCCTTCACAACACGCGCCGTCCTCTCAGGCCGTGCTGCCGGTTGTGGCAGCGCATGCAGAGGGTGCGCAGGTTAGACAGCGTGTCAGTCGAACCGGGCGTGCCGCGTTCAATGATGTGGTGCGCCGTGAGCCTGTCGGTCGGTGTGGTGCAGTACGGCTCTGTGCACCGGCCGCCATCGCGCTGGAGGCACGCGGCCCGTAGAGCACGCCAGCCCGCAGACTTGTAAAAGGCATCGCCGCTGAAGGTGGGCCGCTTGTACGGCCGCCATTGGGCGGGCCTGAATTGCTTCGGTCGTGTTGGCATTGTCTCCTTGTTTCGGTTTGCAGCCGCTGGCCGTGGCGCATTGATTGGCGCCGAAGACTACTTGCGGTAGGCTCAGGTAAACGCTGCTGTGCGGGCTTCCTATTGAGGCAACCTAGTTCCCGCAGTGGCTGTATTGCAACATATCTGCAATCAGACCCTTTCATACGTTTCGTACGCAGTGCTCTTATAAGCACTGCAAAAAGTCATGCAGAAGCACTACTGCGTACGAAACGTATGAAAGGGTATATGTTATAGAATATCCCTTATTTTACGGTCTTTTTGCTACATACTTTCGTACGCAAGGCTGCGTACGAAATGCGTATGAAATGCGTACGAAAGGCCCTCTGACAACCTTTCGTATGCGTACGAAAGCCCCTTCTGCGTACGGAAGTGCGTACGAAAGGTTCAGGCCGCGTAGTACCGCCTGCTTGGCCGGCCGCCAGTCTCACTTACCTCCCGCAGCACTACCCGGCCGGCATCTACTAAGTCGGATAGCAGCTCCGTACGGCGCCTCTTTTCGATACCCCGGCAGTTGTTGCCGATCCTACCATCTGTGATGCCGTCCTTAGCCTGTCGGATCGAAGCAAATATCCGATTCAGGTCCATTTCACGCTGGCTGTCCGCAATCCGAAGGTTCGTTTCTTCAATCATTATCGCTGTCGAATTCCATGCAAGTTGTGTTGCCCATTCCATCTGTGGCCCGGAGATGACCGGTGCCCAGCAGTCGCTCGCGACCGAAACAGTCAGGGCCAGCTTGATAGCGTGCTCCACGGCCCGGTTCAGGATCGGCTGACTCTTTGCCTCCGTCTTGGTGCCCTGCTCGTCAATCAACGTTTTGAACGCCGCTAGTGCGGCTTCAGCTTCAGCCGAATACCGAACAACTGTTGGTGTGCAAGGACTCTTGCCGACGTTTACCCCTCTTGAGATGTTGCCGACACCACCGGCAAGGGTGAGTGCCTTGCACGCCTCAATCAGGCTTTTAGGAACGTCAAACACGCTACGCGAAGGCTTGACCTCTTCGGGCTTTGGGCCGTCGACATTGAACAGTAAGAAGCGCGGCAACAACCCGTCAGCAGCATTCAACGAACTGACTGACGCCCAGAAATCTTCGGGTGTGGATGTGCCGTAAATGCAAAGGTTCGGATTGTAGATTCGCTCCGGAGTGACGTTTCGGGCGTATGCGGCGCCTTCGAAGAAGTTGCCTGCGCTCGAAAACATCTCAAGCATATCGTTGCGGATTAGCTGGTTGTGAATACCTGCCTTCCTGTCGTTGATCTGTCGCATCATTCCGCCGAACTCGTCGACCATAGATACACTTGACGGCTTTGCCATGACCGCGTCACGCATCCCGGATGCCGACATGAACCGACTAGCGTTCCAAAACTCATTTAGCCCCCCTTCGGTCACCAAGCGCTTCAGTTGCGATCTTGCGTGTTCCTTGCCATACCCTGTACCAGCAAGTGCGATGCTGTAGAAATTCGTTCGAAGGTTGGTCGGGCTTGCAAACCTCCGTCCAAGCAACGCCCCAACGAACGGAATCACCGCCGACAATGCCAGTTCTCGCGATGGCCGTTCCGACGATGACACGATCCAGTCGACTAGATCGCTAATCAGTCCACCCGGATTTGTTAGGTCTGATAGCGGCGTCGTTCCTGCAAGTGCTGGAACAGGTTCATTGTCGTTGGCGGCGATGAATGCGCCAACGTCGAAGCCGTCGCCTTTCACCGTAAACCCGATCTTCTCCGATAGCCATTCAGCCGCCTCACTGAAATCACAGCCGCGCGCAACCATCACAAGATCGATTGGTGAATACTTCTTGTCGTTGTCTCCCCAATCGATGATGCCCTTTGGGTGAATTGACAGCGCGTTGCCGTCTTCATTCGAGTTTACGATAGGTCGCCAGTGCGCCACTGCGCGATATTCGTGCCGTTTCTTCTTCAATCCGAAGAGTCCTAAGCTCGGCACCCACTTCGAAAGATCGGCGAACGCCTCATCCTTCAGTCTACGCCAATTGTCACTATCAGCACCGGCCGGCCTGCGCTCGCGCTGCAATTCCGGCTGGTAACCAAACGGCTCAAGCACCGCTGCGATACGGTCCGAAATATCATCTGGCAGTTCCGGCAACTGTTCAGCCGGCACGTCAAGCAGCGTCTCACCCGTAAGCCAGTAATAAGGCTTGCCGCTGTTTGGATGAATCGACGGAGGCAAAACGGTTTGCTTGCCAAAGGCGAGCAAGTCGACGAACGGCCGGAAATTTCGCGACGGAATCGCCCCGACAACTTCGCCGGTCGCGGGGTCCGTCCGCTGAACGTTGCCCCGATAGAATAGCGTCTTGCCCTTCGCACCCCTTTTTTGTACGGGCGATTCCGGAAGCACGCTGAGAATAGCCGCAACAATAGCCGCGTCATCGGTATCAATATCGACGGCGACAACGCCGTTGAAACCTAGTGCAATGCCAACCCCGGCGTCTTGCCAGCCGCTCCATATGTCAACTTCGTTCTCCACGTTGGGCGAGCGGTCGCAGAACCGCTGCCAATCATACATGCCGTGCCACCTCCCGAACGACATTCCACCCGGCAGCTTGTCGCCCGGTAGGATTGGGATCGCACTATAGCCGGCGTCGACCAATCGTGCGCCGACTTGCGCGTAGGGACTAGGTGCAGACGCAATAGAAACAGCCGCCATTACTTCGCACCGCCGTTCGTCAGGTTATCCAACAGGAAGCCGAGGTAGTCCTTAAAGCTCCTAGGAAAGCGGCAGTACTCCACTTGCCGGTTCGTCAGCCTCACGGCGTCCCGCCATTTCGGCGCGTCGTCGTAGTGCTTCTCAAACAACGGCCAGTCTTCTTTCGAGATTTCCGCCTGCCGGCTCAACTCAAATAGCCGCGTTGCTGCATTGAGATTGACTACGCGATATGCAGGGAATTGTTCTGCCATTCGCTCGCGCCAGTATGAACCGTTGAGCATCAGCAATCCAGCGTGACGCCCCGCTGCAAGTCGCTTATCATTGTCAGTCATTTCAAACTTTCTTTTTAATTTCTATTCGTCGATCAATGAAACTTCAGCCGCAAATTTTTGCGTGAAAAACTCTGACACGTCAGCGACGTGCAGCATGTTGCCTTCTTCATACAGAACCACAGTGCGTCTTTTGGCTGTGTCGACGCCGATCAGCGTTGCCTTCAACACCTTGTCGTTTTTCGTGATGAATCCCATCACCGGTTCACCGACAGAAACAATACTCATTCATTTTCCTTCGTATGATTGGTAGCGGCGCGCAGCGTACATCCGGCCAACGCGCCGCAGATCGCCCGCTTAAGCAGCCGGCGCGTTGCGCGGACGGCCAAGGATGGCCAGACCACCAAGAAACACGTTGCCGGTGTTGCTGGCCGGGGTAACGACAACCTGAACATAACGCTTGCTACCGACGTAACCGATACGCTTAGCGCTGTTGTCAAACGAGAAGTCGAAGTTGAGAGTCGACAGCGCGTCCGTCAGGTCCGAAGCTGCGACTGCAGCGGCGTCAGACAGGTTCGACTGATCGCCATGATTAATCGTAACGGCGAAGGTCGCATCAGCGTCCGAAAGCGTGCCGGTCTGGAACGCGAGAGTCACGGACTCATAGCCGGCCGTGTCGATAGTGTTGGAAGTCCAAGCGGTGTTGTCAGTGGTCGCCGCAACAGGGTTAAACAGCGGCTTAACCGAAATGTTGTGCGCTTGATCGCGAGAAGCCATAAGGCCCAAATCTCCTATGTATTGAAAAAAGAAAGGGCGACGATGTCGCCGCCCCCAAGTTTGGATTAGGTGGAGCACTTCAGTTTGGTGAACGCCTCGCCCTTCACGACGGCACCGCCGACGCGCTTACGGGCAAGGAACTTGACCATTCCGCTATCAGCCTGCGTGTAGGGGTCGCGAAGAACCGAAATCAGAACGCGGTCGACAATGCGGTAGCCCTGCCTGAAGTCGCCCACCGCAATCGGGAAGGTGCCAACGCCCGCGTCCGGCATATCCGGCAGTTCGACGTACGGCGCGTCCAAGATCGTCGCAGGGGCGCCGGTAGCGATGCCGGGTACCCAGATGTACCGGCCGGTGGTGTCCTTCAACTGGCGGACAGCGCCGATTGTCGCGCGGTTCATCGTCCACACGGCGTTCTTCGCGTACGCGGTCTTCAGGCCGTAGAACATCTGAATCAGGCCGTTCGCCTGCCCGTTCGCGTCCGCAATGGTCGCGGCCGAACCGGAGTTGTACACCGCCGTAATGGCCGAAGACGTCATAAACCCTTCGGCTTGGTTTCCGTTGCCTGTACCGTTGACGAATTCCTGCCCCTCCTTCACTGCGAACTGTTCGACAAACTCCTGATTCATCTCCGACTCAATATCGAACATGGAGTCTTCGATCATCTGAGCCGAAATCAGCACTTCGGCGTACATTTCAGGCGCGTTGATTTCGACCATGCCGGTGGTGTAGCCGGTTGTCTCGGTGCGCGTCGCGACTTCGCCAGTACGACGAGCGGCGAACGTGCCGGTGCGCTTCGGCAGCTTCAGCGAGCTAACGCCGATCGAAGTCGAGCGAGCGATCGATCGCACCGGAGACATCAGAACGACGTTCTTGATAATCTCGGCGGACATTTCGGGCGGAGCAACGTAATAGCCGCCCAACGTGTCGTTGCCGGCGACAAGAGCCTTGTATTCGTTCAGCGTCTTACGCTCGTCTGCAGTCAGGCCGCTGTCAGTGCGACGCAGATACCCGTCAAACGCATCCTTGTACTCCGACTTCGCCTGTTCCGTACCACCCGCGCCGGGACGACCGAACTTAGCCTCAAGCTTCTCAAGAGCGGACTGCAGAGCCTTGATTTCGCCGGCCGCTTTTTCTGCAGCCTTAGCCTGTAGAGTCAATTTCTGGTTAGCGTCTTCATGCGCCGACAGAGTCGTTTCGATCTTCTCGATCTTGTTGAGCGTGATGATATCAGCGCTGCCCTTGCGCTCGATCTGGCTAATACGGTTATCGTTGGCTGCCTTAAACTCTTCGAAGGCCGTCATGACTTCGCGGACGGCAGTATTGCTGGTAGACATTAAGTTCCCTTTGCAAAAGAAAAAGGGCGCATCGAGCGCCCTGTAATTTATCCGCAGAAACAACCCGTGCGGACGTCGGGATTCGTGGTTGATCTACTCTTCGACGAACCCGCGCGATGTAATCGCCTTCGCGCGGGAGTGTGAGAATCCTAAGCTACGTAGTAGCGCTTCAAACTCTCGTTTCGTGGTCGGTATCTTCGACGTGCGCCCCGGTGGGAACGCCTTCAGTGCTTCTGCTCCGTCGCTGGTCATTGAAGTTCCAAAAGGCGAGAGAGCGCTTGCATGACCCTGTCGCTGGCGTCGGCGCTGCGCACCGAATCTACAGATGCCCTTGGGTTCGCTGGCGCGGAAACAAGACTCACTTCAAAGAGCTTTACGTTAAGAAGTTTGCGCCGCACGTCGCTGCCCTTCGGCATGTAGACGGCCTTTCGGGTCCTGTAGCCAATGGACATTTTTGAGATTGCTGGCGGATACATCTTCATAAGCGCAAGAACATCTCTTCCGCGCTGCGTTGGGGCAAGTTTGCCTTCGACATACAAGCCCTTGCTGTCTTCGCTAAAGTGAGTCCATGCGCCAATGGGCAAGCTGTCTTCAACAGTCATGCCCATACCATGCTGAAGCAGCATCAAGGGGTACGAATTGGTACGCTTGGATTCCGCGAGCGTATCGGTGAACGCGCCCGGCTCAACGATATCACCGTAGCTATCTGGCGGGCCGCCGAAGGTAGATGCGTATCCACTGAAGGCGCCCTCTTCGTTGCTTGAGAGCTTGAATTCAAATGGGCTCATTCATCGCCTCAATCGCGGCACGGACCTTATCGGCTGCAACTTCGTAACCGTCGTCGACGTAGTCGGAGACCTTGACCGCCTCGCCGTCGTCCTTGAACTCCCAGACTCCGGGCGGCAATTCTTTGCGCTCAGTCATCTTCGCGCCTGTGCTTGCGTACTCAATCATGCTATTTCTTTCCTATCAACATGTCCGCAATCGACAAGCGTGCGGAGAAGATGCGCAAATGCGCTGGTCTTGTCGTTCGGGTCACCGAACACCGCGTTAGCTTCAAGATCAAAGTCGATTGCCAGCGGATGCCACCCCAGCCCTTGTGCAGCTAGTTTGCTCTTCACGTTGTCGATTTCGATCAATGCTTTTCGAGCGGCAAGCAAGGCCTTGCTGAACTCGACAATGGCCTTGGTCGGTCGCACCGACTTCAGGTACTTCGCCACTTCAACGGTCTTGCGCGTGGCAACATCGACGTTGTGAATCTCGATCGCACGCGCGTAGTCGAAAATCTTACTGTCCGCGTTGGCGATCAGGACCGACAAAGGCTGGCTATCGGCTGGCTCTTTCCCTGCCACTAGCTGTGCAGCGCGATTGTCTCGGTCAGGGTCGACGCCCTGCAAGGCGGCCAGTCTACGTCTGTCTGCCTTCGCGGCCTCATAGCCGGCCTTTAGCTCATCCGAGCGCGCTTTGTCGGCGCGAACGATCGAAGAGAAATCAGAAAAGTTTTGCATTGGGGTCCCAAGCATTAAAGTACAATCCCATAGCGATCCGGAAAATGATGGTGCCGGAGATAACAGCGACGTTGCGCACGCCGAGCAATCTGGACTCTTTTTCCTTCACGGGGCCGTAGGTGGTTTCGACAGTGTCACCGTCCTTACATTCGGTGACGATTTTCACCCGTGCGAAACTTTGATCTACTTCGACGATCGAATGTAGGGCGTGCGAAGCCATTAAGGCGTTGGCGTCTTTGACGCCGGGAATGATTTTTCCTATGCCTTCGATCCAGCCCGAAATGAGGTCGTCAACGCGCTGTCCGTGTTCGTTGCGGCATGCACCATACTGGCCGCTGACATCAGCGACGCGCTTGATTGTTGAACCACACGCGTAGCCGAGAATGAGTCGTGTTGTGTCTCTCGCATCGAGTTTTTCGATACGGTTCGGCCCGCCAGATTTTGGGCTGATGCCATTTTCGACGAACGCGCGGTGTACGGCTTTCAACCTATTCTTGTCGAATCCGTACTCCGGCAGGTGTTCTAAAATTTCTGAAGCCGGTTGCACGGCTTAATCCTCCGTATTTGAGAGTGAAAAAAATTCGGACTTAGGTCCGAAAAAAAACGCGAGCGCCCTCCGGTAAAGAGCGCTCGCGCGAGTCCAGCCCGCTGCGAGGTCGAGTGCGCGGCGGGCCGGTAGAGTTAGGGTGTAGGGATCAATAAAAAAGCCGCCTTAAAGGCGGCCAGACGCAATACTTACCTGTACTTTCTTTTTAACCCAAGATGGTACCGATGTCAAATCGCAACCTTAGCGGCATTGATTTTATTGATCTTTTTCTGCAGCCGCCGAATGATCGGCCCATTTCACTAGTTGCCAATGCAACTAATTGGCTTGAGTCAGCCCGTAATGCCGGGCTAGGAGGAACAGCCCAGCCTTGAACCGCTCCAGTGCAACAGCTCGCGTGATCTTCGGGTTCTTGGAGCCCGTCAACGCCGCCCCGACGGCCGGCAAATCTTCTTGCCCATCGAGCAGGATCATCTCCACCGGCTTGCGGTACACCTCGTACAGCGCGTCACGGGCCGCTCTGTAGCGCTCCCGGCTCTGCGTCTGCAGTCGCCCTACCGGCAAGCCGCCGCCTGCTCCACGACCGCCTGAGACCTTGCCGTAATCGATAGCAACCAGCGTCGACATGCCGGCACCGTACCAATCTTCGTAGTAACGCTCGCCCGCGAGCTTCAGGGCCGCGTTCATGATCGCGTCGCCGGGATAAAGCTCGCCCTTGTCGGCCAGCCGCTCTAGGAGGCTGTCACGCATGATGCGGGTGCCAGCTTCGTTGACGTAAGACGGTCCCTTGGCGAGCCGTTGGGGTGTGGTGTCAGCCTTCTGGCGTGCCTTGGTCGCGGTAACGGAAATGTCGAGCATCAGGCGGCCACCCGCTGAACCTGAGACGTGTTCGCGACCTTTTTTGACGCTAGCCATGCCTCCAGATCGGTCTGGTCATAGACCACGCGGGCGCCCACTTTAATAAAGAGTGGACCGCCCCCGTATATCCGCAGCTTATCCAGATAGGATTTTGAGACTCCCGCGTGTTCGGCGGCCTGTCGCACGTTAAGCATACAAATTCTCCCCTCGCGTCGGCGGAATTGACGACGATGGACGAAGTTGTACCCGAAGTCGGAAAGCGGTTTTGGGACAGCAAATGCTCGAATTGTTGTCCCAGCGAAAAGCGCGGAATCGTGGCACGGAATAGGCTGCCGTTACCCGGCCGGTGCATATCCGGTGCCGATTTTTGGCTTACGACGCCTAAGCGGCTGAGAATGCCACACCGGAAACAGTAATGATTTGATGTAGTTAACTGGTCGGGGCAGCTGGATTCGAACCAACGACCTGCAGTACCCAAAACTGCCGCGCTACCAGGCTGCGCTATACCCCGAATGTCCAGCAGGCCCGTCGATACACGCTTCAAGGGCTGCCAGCAAGGCGGCTGTGCGCCGCCGATCTTGGCTCTATTTGGCACCGAACAGCGGATGGGCGACGCGGTCGCCCGGGCGGATGCCGTATTTCTGTGCCGTGCCCGCCGGCACCTCAAGGACGGCCCTGGCAAGACCGCGCGAAGGGATGATCTTGGTCGACAGCGGCTCGGTATTCTCGGCGATCCGCAGGATGCGGCCGTCCGCACCGATGAAGATCATGTCGAGCGAGATGTAGGTGTTCTTCATCCACATCGTCACTTCCTGCTCGGGCGAGAAGTCGAACAGCATGCCCTTCCCGTCTGCGAGTTCCTTTCGGTACATCAGGCCCGTGGTCTTCTCCTGCTCGGTCGTGGCCATCTCGACGGAGAATACCTGAACGCCGTTCCTGGTCGCGATCTCGAGCGGCTGGAAACTCGCAGCCCGCATGGGGCCAGCGCAAGCGGCAAGAACGAGGACTATGGCCAACAAGCCCCGGACCAGGGACCAGGCTGCCTTACGATCAAAATTCATGGAACGGCACTCATGCCAACGGCAGGGGATGGGGCTGCGCATCCTAACCCGGCGATCATGGCAAATGCCAGACGGCCCCGCCCGCCCGGGCTGCTCACGAATCCGGGAACAGCCGGCTGGAAGCATTGTGGTTAGTGGGACTGGAGCCCCGGCGATCCGGTCTCGGGATGGATCTCGGCGGCCATCATGCCCTTAGAGCCCGGCCCAAAGCGGACCAGCACATACTGGCCCGGTCGCAGTTCGGTCATGCCGAAGCGGCGCAGCGTCTCCATGTGCACGAAGATGTCGGGGGTGCCCTCACCGCAGGTCAGGAAGCCGAAACCGCGGAGGCGGTTGAACCACTTGACCTGCGCCCGCTCGAGCCCGCTCGTCGGCGTCACCGTGACATGGGTGCGCGGCGGCAGCATCTGAGCTGGGTGGATCGCGGTCGACTCATCCATCGAGACGACGCGGAACGCCTGGTAGCCCTTGGCGCGCTGGATGCACTCAACGACGACCCGGGCACCCTCATAGGCGGTCTGAAAACCGTCGCGCCTCAGCACGGTAACGTGCAGGAGCACGTCGGGCCAGCCATTGTCGGGAACGATGAAGCCGTAGCCTTTCGAAGCGTCGAACCATTTGATGACGCCCGTGACTTCGACAAGATTTCCGCTGCCCTCACCGAGCCCGGTGAAAGGATTAAGCGCTGCATCGCGACCGACACCTGCGATCTCGCCTGGTGCCAGCCGCCCAGACGACGCGCCTGGCGCGGGAACCCCGACCTTCTTGGACTCGAATCCGTCCGACGACCCCATAACCCCGGACCTCACACATCAAAGGCGGACCGCCCTCAGCGACGGTACCGAATCACGCGTCTGGACGAGAACTTCTCACCATGACGCCACACGAATCTCTCGAATCAAAAGATAACATTCCCGGTTGCGGCGCATAGACAAAAAAGAGATTCGCCGGAACCTATGAACAGCCTTGCACAGCCACGAATCAATTCGTCGTCAGTTGCCGACGAAGGGCCCCAGGGTCTCGCCGATATCGTGATGGATCACGAGGTCAGCGATGTCGTCCTGCTCGGTTGGCTCGCGGTTGATGATGACGAGACGCGCGCCGCAATTCTTCGCCATCATCGGAAAGCCCGCCGCTGGCCACACCACGAGCGAGGAACCAATCGCGATAAAGAGATCGCACTGCTGTGCAAGCTCGGTCGCACGCTGCATCGCATCTTCCGGCATCGCCTGCCCGAACGAGATCGTCGCCGTCTTCACCGGTTCGGCACACACGCTGCAATCGGGCGCGGCACCGTCTGCGTCGAACCGCCGCTTCACCCAATCGAGTTGATAGGTCTCGCCGCAGTTGATGCAGCGCGCGTAAGTGGTATTGCCGTGGAGTTCGATCACGTGATCGGAAGCGAAGCCCGAAGCCTGGTGCAGATTGTCGATGTTCTGGGTGATGACGGCGGGAGTCTTGCCGGCGCGGTAGAGCGCGGCCAGCGCGCGATGGCCGCGGCCGGGCTTTGCCGCGGCAAAAGTCGGCTCCATCGCGAAGCGGCGGCGCCAGGATTCGTTCCGCGCCTCCTGGCTCGCGACGAATTCGTCGAACGGGATCGGACGGTTACGCGTCCACAATCCACCCGGCGAGCGAAAATCGGGGATGCCGCACTCGGTCGAGATGCCCGCACCGGTGAACGGCACGATGGTGCGTGCTGCGGCAATCATGTCGCCGAGCCTGTCGACCCCGCTGCGAAGATCTGATGCAATCATAGGCAGCCATCCGTTCGCGAACGCGTCTCCTATAGCACGCCCTGCCCGTCGCGATGATCTCGCTCATCGCAAATGACGCCCCGCTGCCTGTGAATCTGGCACCAGCGCGGCGACCTTCTCGAGGAGCTTCGCGTTCGCACGCTCGCGAAACGATGCTGCGAGAGTCTTACAGATCGTCGCCACCTCGGCCTGCTGATTTGCTCATTTGGGCTAGCGTCAGAGCGCGTGAGCGACAAGATCGTTGACACTTTTATCCACCATGAAGTGCGACCAGGGTCGGCAAGTTTTTCCGCCCATCCCTTATCACAATCCGGCAATGCCTCGTCCCCATTGACGCCCCATTCGAGGTCGATCAATGCACCCGTCGAATCCGACTCAACGCGATGCGGCGGCAGCGCTTGAGGTCAGTTGGTAAGAAGGGGATGGACATGACAGAAGAAGAACAGCGTAAAGCAAGGGAGCGTGACGAGATCGCAGCGCGCGTCGCCGCTTTTCGCGCGACACAGGAAAAATTCAAACGCGAACGAGAAGAATATTTTGTCTCGACGCTGGAGAACGCCCGCAAGGTCGAGCGGCCATCGCTTTGGCCGTAAGGCCGTTTTGAATTGAACAAGCAAAAAGCCCGGAGCGCAGCTCCGGGCTTTTCATTTTGGCGCCTTGGTTTACCAATGGCGCCAGTGATGGTGCCGGTAGTAGACCGGTCCGCCGTAATAGGCGTAAGGACCCGGTCCGTAGGAATAGCTCGGGCCGTAACCATAGTAGTCCGGACCATAATAGTATGGATGGGACGCTGCGATCGCGCCCGCCGTGAGTGCGCCGGCTGCTAGACCGAACGCGAGACCCGGTCCGATGCCGCGCCCGCGCGCCTCTGCCGGTGCCGCAATCGCGGTCGCGCCGACGGTCGCAACGGCGGCCAGAACTGCCAAAGTCTTTCTCATGCGCTTTCTCCTCCATCGCTCGTGGAGGACCAACGCTCGCACCGTCCGATAGTTGCGGCCGATCGACTCCGGCGAAACCCGGGGTTAGTTGAAAAAAACCGAGCCAATGTGGAACAAACGTGCTCGGCGGCGCATTTGCTCTTCAAGTGCGGCAGCCTCCGCCATCCGGGTCGAGGCGAAAGCACGAAGACCCCGCCAGCATCCTCCGTGGTGTTGGCGGGGTTTTCGGTTTCAGAGCGCGATGGCAGCAGAGGCGCCCCTTTGCCAATGGGGAGGGCACGTGAGGAGGTCCGTTTGCCGATATCCGCATTGCTGGCCCGCATCCGCAGGCTGATCCCCAGACGCCAAGATGAACACTACGAGGAGATCGTTCGCAGCTTCGGCGTCGGCGCTTTGCGCCCGCCACCGACGCCGATGAGCGACGCCGAACTTGCCCGCGCAATCGCGGAGTTCCTGAAGGACTCGCCTTCGGCAGTCTCAGTCTCCAGCCTCGGGCGGTGGCTGGATCCGTCCTCCCGGACCTGAGCACGTCATCTCACGATGCTGGAACAAACTTGGCCCTAGCGCGTTGGCTATCCTCGTTCGCGCAAAGAGGCTGCGATGCCAGCGTGGCTTGAAGTCTTGCTCAATCTGGTTGGCTACGCCGGGTTCCTGGCGTTGGCTGCGCGCAGCACCTCGCGCGCCCGCGGCCCCGGCGACGACTCGCATTTGCAGCGATAGGATTAGAGCGAGCGGTGGCGCACTCAATGCGCCTGCGGCGGTTGCCCCGCCGTCCGCACCAGCCGGTCGGCCTTGACGAGTACGTGCGCCCCGTCTTCCACCTGCGGACGAAGCGAAAAGCTGATCACTACGAATGCGGCGCAGAACAGCACGCCGACGACGGCGACACGACGAAAAGTCTGTCGGTCGGCTTGGTAAAAGGATGGCGTCGAAGGTAGTGTCATGGCCATCGTGCCTGGCTCTCTCGTTTCGCTTTGCCTGCGAGCCGACACCTATCGCAATGCGTCGCAAGTGCAACGCGATCTGGCTTTTAACCTAACCGAATAGGGTTATCCGATCTCGTGCAAGCTTTCGTTAGGCTTTGCCGCGCGGCGCTTTCCGGTGGGCGATCAGACGTCGGCGAGCAGCTTCAACGTTGCACGAAAGCTCAGGCTGCGGTTGCCGACCAGCACGGTGCCGAACACCTCCGCCTCCTTGTCGGTGAACGTCCCGGAGAATCCGCTGGTGACCTCCTGCCCGCCGAACAGCGGCCGGACGAAGGGGTCGGCAAACGGCGTGTGCTGGTTGGTGGCAAGCTCGCCCTTCCAGGTGCCGTTGCCGACGGTGTACGAGCCTTGTGACCAGAAATAGGGTCCGCCGCCGAGCAGCACTCCATCGCGCAGGACCAGCACGCCGCTGTCGCGGCCTTTCACGCCGTCGAGCATGTGGATGTGAATGGAGTAGAGCCCGTTCTTCATGGCGGCCCTAGGATACAACCTGGCGCCGACAGCGTCGAGCAGCGGCGTGAATCGCGAGCCTGCCATGCAGCCGGTTGCACGCTCCTACCCCTGCCCTCAGCGCGCGTTTGCTGCTATGGAACGGCCGAACCAAGCCCGCCTCAATCAAAGACCGTCTAGGGAGAAAAAACCATGCGTTACCTCCACACCATGCTGCGCGTGCGCAATCTCGATGTCGCGCTGAAATTCTATCAGGATGCACTGGGTCTGAAGGAGGTGCGGCGGATCGAGAACGACAAGGGGCGCTTCACGCTCGTCTTCCTGTGCTCGGCGGACGATCTCGAAGCGCTCAAGAGGCAGCCCTCGACGCGCGGCGCGCCGCTGGTCGAGCTCACCTATAATTGGGACGAAGAGAAATACGGCGAGGACCGCTATTTCGGCCACCTCGCCTACGAGGTCGACGACATCTACGCGACCTGCGATCGGCTCATGAAGGCCGGTGTCACCATCAATCGCCCGCCGCGCGACGGCAACATGGCGTTCGTCCGCTCGCCCGACCTGCATTCGATCGAACTGCTCCAGAAGGGCGAGCCGAAACCGCCGCAGGAGCCGTGGCTGTCGATGCCGAACACCGGTCACTGGTAAAGCAGCACGCGCGTTCCGTCTGGAACGAGGCCTGCCCGTCGGCGTTCTCTCCTCGACTAGGAAATCTGGAGGAGGACGCGAATGGCGAGAGGGCTGTTGCTGTGGTTGCTTGGCGTGCCGATTCCGGTGATCATTCTGCTGTGGCTATTCTTCGGCCACTGATTGTCACCGGTTGTCGGATGCGTCTAAAAGCTCCGCCCCGGGCGGAGCTTTTTGCATGAGGCGGCTTCGCGAACGCAGCTCGCGCGGTGCGTGATATTCCGCTATCACCCGCGCAACGCATGAACGCGGGAGGAGCAAGCGTGCCAGAGCAAAAGCCGCAACTGACGGTCTGGGGTCGCGTCAACTCGGTCAACGTGCAGAAGGTGCTGTGGTGCCTGACCGAGCTCGATCTGGCTTTCGAGCGCATCGATGCCGGCATGCAGTTCGGCCGCACGCGCGAGGCCGACTACCTCGCGATGAACCCCAACTCGCGCGTCCCGACGCTGGTCGATGGCGACTACGTGCTGTGGGAATCCAATTCCATCATGCGCTATCTCTGTCTCGCCTACCGTCAGGGCACGCCGATCTATCCGCTAGCCGCGAGACAACGCGCCGGCGTCGATCGCTGGCTCGACTGGACGCTCTCGACGCTGCAGCCGGCCGATCGGCCCGTGTTCTGGGGCATCGTGCGCACGCCGCCGGCCGCGCGCGACATGATGCAGATCCAGAAGGATGCGGACGCGGCGGCCGAGGTGTGGCGCATCCTCGATCAGCAGCTCGCATCACGCCGCTTCGTCGAAGGCGATGACTTCACCATTGCCGATATCGCACTCGGTGCCTATGCGCGGCGCTGGCTCGGCGTCGAGGGCATCGCCCGCCCGACGCTTTCCAATCTGAACCGCTGGTTTGCAGAGCTCGCGAACAGGCCAGGCTTCGAAAAGTACGTCGCACCTCCCATGTCGTGAAGGTTAGCGCCAGCCGCGCTCGACCAGCAGCACGCAGACGACCAGCACCAGCGTGACGGCGGCGGTTGCGAGGCGTGCGGTCCAACTCATGCCGCGTCCGACCCACCAGAGCAGGGCGCAATACATCAGCACGGGAACGATGATATCGAGCGACAGCCCGTTCGCCGGCATGCGCCGCTAGCGCCGGATCGAGGCGCCAACACCGACATCGAGCGCGCCGCCGATCTTCACGCAGCTTCCGGTGGCCTCGACCTTGACGAAGCCCGGGCCGTAGGCGGCGCAGGCATTGGCGTTCCCCGTACCCTTGAGTGGCAGCACCTTGCCGGTCGGGGGCGACCGCTCCGATGTAGGCAGGCGTGCCGTCTCGGCACTTGCCGACGAGATTGCGAGACAGCCGATGGCGATGATGGAGAGCGCGCGCATGTCGCCTTGTAGCGCGGGTACGATCCGGTTTCCATCCGGGCCGGCGCGGCCCAAGGTCAGATGAATTTGATCCCGGCGGAGTTGCCGCGCCGCCAGACCACCTGGCAGCTCCGCCCCGTCCGGGCATCGCGCGCGAAGGCCAGCCGGATGACGCCGGGCAGCTGAGCCGCGTCCTCGTCAAGCGTGATGCGCGCCCCCGAGGTGGAGATGTCGGCCACGAGGCAATGCCGCGCGGCGAACCCGCCCTCGAGCGTGATCCAGGCGTGCTGGGACAGCAGTTTGCGTGCTGCCCGCTTCTTGGTTGCGGCCATCGGTTGGAAATCTCCCCCTTCAGCGCTACCGCAGGGAACCCTAAGAAACCGTTGAAATTGGCTCCGAACTTTCCCGATGGTGAGTTTCTCCACCGGTCCCAAAAGACGTTCCCGAATGGCTTGCCCCACCGGCCAAAGGCCACTATACGTTCGCCCGCCGCAGGGCATTCCGGGTACGACTCGTTTGGGGCCCCGGCGCAAGTCTTGCTCCCTTCGTCTATCGGTTAGGACGCCACCCTTTCACGGTGGAGAGAGCGGTTCGATTCCGCTAGGGAGCGCCAACAAAATCAAAGACTTGCCCATTCCTTCTTCCGCTGTGTCCGATGGACCTTTGAGACGTGGCGAGCGTTGATGTCTTCAAGCCAGGGCAGGATCGCGAACCCGGAGTTCCGGTCGTGAGTATGGTCCCTTTAGAACTTGAAAGGCGGTCCGCGCAGCGGTGGGCCGCCAGATTTGAACGGTCTATTTCGCCAGCTCAGCAAGAACGCCAGCCCGACAGCGACAGTCCGCAGGTTCGCTCTCCCACAAAGCAAAAAAAGCCACCTGTCAGGATGCGGCCGCGGCGCATGGAGAACCCGCCGGCCTAGGGGCTGGCAGTTGGTCGTTCACCGCCGAGCTCGTCGATGATGTGCTGATCCCGCCCGATAACCGCGGATCAGACTCCAGCAACTGGAGTGGCACCATGACGCAGAACTTCGTAACCGTGTGTGTCGTCGCCGCTTTGATTGTCATGGGCTTGCTTGCCTTCGTCCACGAGCGACATGGAGAGTGCCTGCACGGGCGCCTGGTCAGAACCCATATGCCCTGCGGATCGGTCAGCCCTTCAATATAGGGCGCCGAACCGAAGTGGCGCCGGCGCTGGAACGTCGGTCCCTCCTGCGCATTCAAGCGGGATGAGGCAGCTTGCTTTCGGCTTGGCTGCTTTAGGCGGCTCGCTGATCCTCTTCGTCCTGTGGTTGGGACATCACGAGCAACAGGCGGCCGTCGAGCGGCTGGAGCGCTACGAGATCCCCCATACCGACCGGTGATCTGCCGGATCGAGTGGGACATCGCGGTGTGCGACTCCGACGGTCCTGCGATCTCCTAAAGTTGCGCGTCGGGCAGTTCCGTGAATGGGATGGCTGTACCGAAATTTTTCCCTCCCTCGCCCGAGCTCGCAAGATTTCTTTCGCACCTTGCGTGCTCAAAGCACCAGCTCAAGGACAGTGTGCCGCTGATCGTCACAACCAGGACGACACCTTTGACGGGCAATTGTCTTTAAGGACAATTGCACGCTCTGGATTTGTCGTCTTTTATCAGGGTGCCTATCGGCAACCCGACAGGCCTCACAAGCAACGGTCCCGTAGCTGCCGCCAGTTGCCGGACCGTTGCTGGGGATTGCGACCACAAATCACAGATGGCGTCGCGCGGGGACAAGGAGACGCTCGCGACTTCATTGACGATTGTGGTGTTGGTTTACAGTCAGGCTGGGGAGCTTGAATTTAAGCGTCATGCTGATCGTGTGACGCAACGATTGTGTTTACGTTCCAACCAAACGGGACGGCGCGCCTTTTTCATTTGCTTGTATCACCTCGGTGGGGAGAGCGATGAAGTATGGATTCGCGGCCGTCGGCGCTTGTGTGTCGGATCGGCAAGTCCGGAACACCCTAAAGCGCCGAGAACACCATTCGATTGCGAGTGCCGCGCTCTCCCGACTGGTTCGTAATCCTGTCTCGTGTCGATTGCTTCGCTATCGGCTGCTATCAACCGTTTCGTTAGCCGCCATTGTAACTGCCCAAGCCGCATTCGATGCGGGACTGTCGCCAGCGCTGGCGCAGTGCGCAGGTCCCGCGAGCAACACGATCTGTACGCTTGGCGGCAACCCCTATTCCGGCGGCATCAACGTCGATACCAACAACGGCACCGGCGGCACCCCCATCGGCCTCACACTTCTACCCGGTGTCAATGTCGTCATCCCCGCTGGCGCAGGCGGCGTTAACGCTGTCAACGCCGCCAACTCCACGGGCGTGACTTCGGGGAGTGCCAACATCACCATCACTACGGATGGCGTAACAATCAACAATACGGCCAATCCTCTCACGGCGAACAACACCGGATTGCGAATCCAGTCGAGCGGCGACGCGATCATCAGCGCAACGAACACCACGATCGACGTGGCCGGCACCGCAAGCGAGGACGCGATCGTTGCGTTCGCGATGCCAAACCTGACGGGGATTCCTCATCTGGCGGGCGTAACCTGGAGCGGCGGGAGCCTAACCTCCAGCGGAACCGAGGCTACTGGCATCCAGGCCGATAACCGCGGAACAGGAAATGCCGCAATAGTTGCTTCCGGCAATATCACGGGCACGCCGGGTGTGAGTGGGTCCGGCTTTTACGGCTTGATCGCTCATGCCGGAGACTCATTGCTTGTCCCGTCGGGAGCCGGCGATGCGTCGGTGACTTACAATAGCGGCACGATCAACGTGTTTGGAAACAGGCCTCGTGGCATCGTCGTATGGGTCGAGGGCGACGGGTCGGCATCGGTCACCACCAGCCCCGGCACCGTCATCACAGTCAGTGGCGCGAACCCCGGGGACAGCAGCCGTACACAACCTGTGAAGGCTGGGATCGCCGTCCAGTTGGATTCGGCCACCGCAGCAAACGGTCGGTCGCTAACTGCGAGCGTAGCATCGACCATCATGAGCTTCGGGACCGCGGTCCCCGATTCGAATATTTTCAACAACCCCGTAGCTATCCGAACCATCAGTTACGCCGACGCGCCAACCACGGTGACCTACACCGGTCCGGGCATTACCACCCAGGGCGGTGGCGGCGCTGGCATCGTTGCCCTTTCCGGCAGTGGCAGCATCACCGTCAATGCCACCGGGCCGATCGATACGACCAACAGCTCCAATGCTGTTGGCATATTGGCTGACAGTGGCACGATACTCGCCAGAAGCAACGGGCTGCTCACCGATACCCAGACTTTGCACGGGCCGATTGCGCGCTCCACAACGACAGGACATGTCGAAGTCAACGCGGCCAACGTATCGACACCGGGACAGTTCGGTACCGCAATCGGCGCAACCAGCGGCAGCGGTGGCGTGACGGTCAATATCGCGCCAGGCGGATCGATCATGGGCGGCTGGCAGGCCGACCTGACCAGCGTCGGACCAATTTGGGGTTTGCAGGCTACCGGTGTTTTCCTCAGCTCCGCCGGTGGGATCGCGACCCTGACCAATGACGGAAGTATTGGGGCACTGTCCGATCGCGCCATTGCCGGCGATCCGATCATCATCAACAACGGCACCATCACGGGTTTTGTCCAGCTCGCGGGTGTGAACGATGTCATCAACAACGGCATCTTCAACTTGCGCCATTTCGCCGACACCAATGGTGACGGAGTTCGCGACACGCTGCGTGTCGCGGTTTCAGATCTTGGTGGCGGTCCCAGTACCTTCACCAATAACGGAACGTTGGCGTTGCTGGGCGGTCCCGGGGCGACCATCCTTGATGCCACCGGCCAGTATTTGCCACTGGGACTGAATTTCAACGCGATGGCGCTCGGCGGCCCGGTGCAGGGCCAGATTCTCGGTGCGACCAGCTTCACCAATTCCGGCATCATCGATCTGCAGGCCAATCCGGTTGCCGGTGACGTGTTGCTGATTTCGGGTGGCCATACGCCCGGAATGAACGGTGGTGGCACATTCATCGCGAACGGCGGTCAGCTCCTGCTCGATACCGTGCTGAACGAGGGGGGCGCCAACTCGCATTCCGACGTGCTCGTGGTCGATGGCACCTCCCTTGGCGCTGGCGGTGCGACGCGGCTTTTTGCCAAGAATGCCGGTGGTGCCGGCGCGCTGACGGTCAACGACGGCATCCTGGTCGTGCAGGCACTTGATCCCGGCCGGTCAGCCGGTGGCGTATTCACGCTCGGCGCTCCCGCCGTCGCCGGCCCTTACGAATACACCCTGTTCCTGGGCGGCGTCGGCGCCGATGCAGGAAACGGCAACTGGTACCTGCGCTCGACGCTGAATTGCACGCTGACCCCGAACTTGCCGGAGTGTCAGACACCGGTTCCTCCCATTCCACCGACGCCGACCACTCCAAACTTCCGCATCGAGACCTCCCTCTATGCGGCGATCCCGTCGATGGCGCTCCTGTATGGCCGCAATCTGCTCGACACATTGCACGAGCGCGTCGGAGAGGAGTTCGATCCAACCGCGGCCCCAGCCGGATACTACAAGGCCGCCCCGCTCGTTCCCGGCTCACCATATCTTGGCTGGGGTCGGATCATCGGCGTCAACGGTACCCAGCACGGCGATAGCCTCGGCGTGTTGAGTGGTGGCACCGGCGGTCCGCGTTTTGAATACCAATTCCTGGGGCTGCAGGCGGGCATGGATTTCCTCCGCCAAGACCGACCCGATGGTTCGCGCGATCACGCCGGTGGTTATTTCGCAATCGGCGGCAACCAGGGACAGGTCACCCATTTCGACGGCAGGGAAGGCAACAGCGACTTCACCGCCTACACGCTCGGCGGCTACTGGACTCACTTCGGGCCGAGCGGCTGGTACCTCGATGCGATCCTGCAGGGCACCTTCTACGACATCAACTCGACGGCTAGCCGCGGCCTGCCGACATTCAGGACTCAAGGCCAGGGTTTGGCCACCTCGTTCGAGGGCGGCTATCCCTTCAAGTTCGCCGGCGGCTGGTTCATCGAACCGCAGGCGCAGCTGATCTATCAGAACATCAACATCCATGACGCCTCCGACGTCGCCGCCCAGGTCCGCTTTGCCGACGTCGATTCGCTCGCCGCTCGATTTGGCGCAAGGTTTGGTCGTACATGGGCACTTGACGGGTTCGCGCAACAAATTACCGCCTGGATCCGGCCAAACCTCTGGAACGAATTCCGCGGCAACCCGGTCACGTCGTTCTCTTCAGAGACCGGCTTCATTCCGTTCTTTGCTGATCTCGGCGGTCTCTGGGGCGAGCTCAATGTCGGTGTCAGCGCGCAGGTGAGACCGAACACAACGCTCTACGCCAACGCGTCCTACCAGAGCCGGTTTGACGGCGGCGGATTCGCCTACACCGGCAAGGCCGGACTGCGGGTAGGCTGGTGACGGGTAAGATTGCCATCGTCGAAATCAGAATGTCCCGTCCCGGCGAGGATAAGGAGCGCCCTCGCGTCGGAGACGCGAAAAAAGCTATTGGAGCTCCCCCATACGCTCATCAACCAATTGAGTTTGAAGGAACTACCGGCTCCGCCGGGGGAGCCAGCGCCGGACTTGCCGAAACCAACGTATAGCTATCGCAATACCGCGAATTCCGGCCTCATCGGTCGGCATGAGGAACGAAACAGTCTGGATCATCCTCCCCGCGATCGGGTTCGCCATTGTCTTGGCGACGATCGTCCTGCTCATCGGCCGGTGATATCTAGGTTCCGCCAGCCCGAGACCTCATCCGGACTGTCGCAGATCTGAAAATGTAATAGAGTTCGACGAGAGGATATTTCATGCTGCCTTCCGTCGATGACGTCCGCCTTCGTCCGGTCGAGCCACACCATGCACCGGCCTTCAGTTTCGCGCTGCTGATCGTCTCATGCATGCTTGCGAGCTTCGCGCTCGCCTGTGCAACGCCCTTTGCGGCGTTCTCGGTCATTGCCGCGGCGACACTGCCGCTACGGCCGGCGCTGCTTGTCGTCGCCGGTGCGTGGCTCGTCAATCAGACCATCGGGTTCGCCGCGCTTCACTATCCGATCGAGCCAAGCACGATGGCCTGGGGCCTTGCGATCGGTGCCGCCGCACTGACTGCGACCGCGGCAGCATCAGTCGTGCTCCAGCATCTCTCCTCGAAGAGCACGCTGCTCGTGCTCACGCTTGCGCTCCTTTGTGCCTACGGCGCATACGAGCTCACGCTGCTCGCTGTCACGCCTCTCCTTGGCGGTGCCGGTGCCTTCACGACGGCAGTCGTGGCGAGCCTCGGACTGCTCAACATCGCATGGTTGATCGGCCTCGTTGCGACCTGCGAAGTCGTCGGCTGGTTGCCCCCGTGCGTCGCGGTCACGTGCTTTCGCGATGACGGGCCGGCCCATGGTCTCGATGGCCGCGGGGCGGTCTTAACCGCGTTCGACTGATTGCCTTGTCTTGGCCCAAATTGCTGAGGCAAACTCATGTCGACCGTGCCTTGTGCGCGGCCATCGTTGTCATTGCTCGCTTGCGATCGGAGACCGAATGGCTGTCAACAAGATCACCTGGGAACGCGTCGGCCGAGTCACCGAGCCTGGACGCTACATGTACACGTTCGGCTGGCTGACAATCACGGAGGGCGACCTCAGGTCTGGCAGCAATATCCCGATGCGGCCTTCACGCTCCTCGCGCACGTGCCGTCGGCCGATGCCGTCGGCGATGAATTCCATCTCGGCGCGTTCGACATCTCGCCCGACGCTCAATCAGCTTCCGACAGCTCATATGCGGGTGCGGCGACAGGTGAGCTGCACTAGCGGCGCGTCTGCATCGGACGCGGAGCGCCGCCGGGAACAGATGGCATAGCTGTTGCTTTGTCAGGGGCATGATACACCTTGCCGCTCCCGATCAGGCCGTCGTGCTATTGCTCATCATCATTTGCCTAGGCTCATGTTTTGTGCGGGTCTTCTGGCAGCTGGAGCAGGTGCGCTCGCGCCGCAACCAATCGCCGCCTCAACGATAGGCGCTCCAAGTGCCTCCGCCTGCCCGGCTTTTGCGATTTCGCTTATGGACACGCGGTACGAACGCGCGCATCGTGGCGCGAAGAAAAGGTCTGAATTCTTTGATTTTTCGGACTAATCATCGCTCTATGCAATGTGCGCGGTGCTTGATGTAAAAATCGAGCGGAAATGGTTATGCACTTGATTGCGCTGGGGCTTTTGATTCGCGCGCCGCGCACTGATGAACGGAAGCTGTCGGGACCGTTAAGCGTTGCGACAGCAAGCACATGACACATCGTCGCATCGCTTCAAGTGGATAAGCTGACCAAGGGAACCTATTGTCCAGCCGATGATGACACTGCTTGAAGCATTGCCGACCGTGATCGGGACGGCCGCCGTCGCACCGGCCTTGTTGATGCTCTGGCTCGTCATCGCGGCCGAAGAGCGCCCCGGCCCGCCGGCCCAGGTCTGGACCGCCTTCCTGCTCGGCGCGGCCAGCATTTCGCTGCTGGGGCTCGCGCGTGCGCCGTTCGCCAAGATGGTCGCAGCCCCCGACGATCCCTGGGCAGCGCTCGCCATGCATTCGATCTTCGGCGTGGCGCTGCCGGAGGAAGCGGTGAAGGTCATCGCCATCGTGCTGGTCTCCTCGACCAAGCGGCGGACCTTTGCCAATCCGATGGACACAGTGGTCTATGGCGCCGCAGTCGGGCTCGGCTTTGCCGCCTACGAAAACCTCGCCTATCTCGTGCAGCATGCCGACATGTGGCGCGCGCTCGCGGCCTTGCGCAGCGTGCTCACAGTGCCCTTTCACGGCGCACTCGGCATCATTGCGGGAGCCTATCTCGCCATCGCCCGCTCGGGTACGGCGCTCGGCGCGCATCGTCATCATCGCGACTGGGCGCGTTTCTCTAGCCGCGTCCTGATGCTGATGGGGCCGCTCGCACTGCATGCGAGCTTCGATTTTCCGCTGCTGACCTTGCAGCGGATGCCCGACCTCGACCCGAATGTGCGGATGTGGTTCGGCGCGGCGAGCCTTCTGATCGGATTCAGTTCGATCGCTTTCGCCATCCGCCTGGTGCGGCGTGTCGCGCGCCACCACGCGCCGCGCACTGAGGTCGCGCGCGAGCGCCTCAGCCAGCTCCGGCGCATGTGGGCGCTGCTGGTGATCGGCGGCGGCGTCGGCTTTGTCGGCCTCGCCTTCGTGCTGACCTCGATCCATCACTGGCTGGTCAATCCCGATCACAACGTGACCCTGGTGCTCATTCCCATCGGTCTGACCTCGATCCTGCTCGGTATCGCCCTACTGGTTGTCACAACGGCGATCTACGTTCTCGGCCGCAACCGCATCCGCACCAGCGCGGAAGGGTTCTCATCCGCGCCCTGAGGCGGGTGGTCACCGCGGAACGCACACACTAGAGTGAGCCGCATCTCGTCGTTGCGGCCCTGGAGGTCTCCATGACGTCGCCCGAGCAATTTGCGCGCTTGCAGTCCGCCATGAGCCGAGCAGTCAAGGCGCATTGGAAAGCCTTCCTGTTCGAAGGCATCCTGCTCGTCATTCTCGGCATCGCCGCGCTGATCCTGCCGCCGCTCGCGAGCCTTGCGATCACGATCTTCCTCGGCTGGATGTTCCTGATCAGCGGCATCGGCGGGCTGCTCGTGACCTTCTGGGCGCGCAGCATGCCGGGCTTCTGGTGGTCATTGATCTCCGCGGCGCTCGCCGTGCTCGCCGGCATGGTCCTTTTGGCGCGGCCGATGCAGGCGGTGCTGACGCTGACGATCGTGCTCGGGGCATATTTCCTCGCCGAAGGCGTCGCCACCATCATGTATGCGCTGGAGCATCGCCGCGAGCTGACCGGCCGCTGGTCGTGGCTCGTGATCTCCGGCCTCGTCGACATCGTGATCTCGTTCCTGGTCATCACGGGCCTGCCCAGCTCGGCGGAATGGGCGATCGGTATCCTCGTCGGGATCAACCTCCTGTTCGGCGGCGCCACGCTGATCGGCATCTCGCTTGCGGCACGCAACAGCAACACTTGATCGGCGCGTCGCGCTCACCCTCTTGTTTGGGGGGTGACAAGCCCTAAATGCTGCGCTATAGAGCCCGCCATGATCACCTTCGCCACCAGCTATTTTTGGTACTTTAGCTACGACAGCTCGCTGGCGGCGGGAGGATCGCGCTCAATCTGACACATTGCAGCAAGACATCTGAACAGCCGCCAGACCTGGCGGCTTTTTTATTGGCCGGCAGGTTCTCTAACAACAGGAGCCCGCCGTGCTGAGCACGACCGACGATCTTCGCATCCGCGAACTTAAAGAGCTGAGCACGCCGGAAGAGGTGATGCGGGAGATCCCGCGCACGCTCACCGCAACCCGCGTGGTAATGGCGGCGCGCAATGCGATCCATGCCATCCTCAACGGCCAGGACGACCGCCTTCTGGTCGTCGTCGGGCCCTGCTCCGTGCACGATCCCGAGGCCGCGATCGACTACGCCGATAAGCTCGCACGCCTGCGCGAGGATCTTGCCGACCAGCTCGAGATCGTGATGCGGGTCTATTTCGAGAAGCCGCGCACCACCGTCGGCTGGAAGGGTCTGATCAACGACCCCGACCTCGATGGCAGCTTCGACATCAACAAGGGCCTGCGGCTTGCGCGCAGCGTGCTCTCGGCCGTCAACAATCTCGGCCTGCCCGCCGGCGCCGAATTCCTCGACATGACGACACCGCAATACATCGCCGACCTCGTGTCCTGGGCTGCGATCGGCGCGCGCACGACCGAAAGCCAGATCCATCGCGAGCTGGCATCGGGGCTGTCCTGCCCGGTCGGCTTCAAAAACGGCACCGACGGTAATGTTCGCATCGCTGCGGACGCGGTGAAATCGGCCGCCCATCCGCACCATTTCATGGCGGTGACCAAGCGCGGCCGCTCGGCGATCGCGTCAACCGCCGGCAACGAGGACTGCCACATCATCCTGCGCGGCGGCAGTAAGCCGAACTACGACGCTGCGAGCGTTGCGGCGGCCTGCAACGAGCTCGCCAAGTCCGGCGTTGGGCCGCGCCTGATGGTGGATGCGAGCCACGCCAATTCGAGCAAGGAGCCGGAGAACCAGCCGATCGTCACCGCCGACATCGCCGGCCAGATCGCTGGTGGCGAGAGCCGCATCATGGGCGTGATGATCGAGAGCAACCTCGTCGCCGGCCGCCAGGACGTGGTGCCGGGCAAGCCGCTCACTTACGGCCAGAGCATCACCGACGGCTGCATCGATTGGACGACGACGGCGAGTGCGCTCGAGCAGCTCGCCGACGCGGTCGAGATCCGGCGCAACGCACAGCGCGCGGGCATTCACGAGCGCTCTGCCTAGGCGGACCCTTGCGGGCGGGGCGAGCTGTCGCGCCCTGCCCGCGGAGAATAACCTAGCACCCGCGGCAGATGCTCTTGATCTTCTTGTCGAGCGCCTGGTTTTCCTTGCTCAGGGGATCACTGGGATCGCTGAGGTTCTTCTCGTTCGGCACGTCCGAGGCGCGCGGCTGGCGATGGCCGACCGGTGCGGGCAGTACGGATCCGCCGCCGGATTGACCCGACGTCGTCGATCCCTTGCTGCCGGTCTGGGCGATGGCCGTGCCGCCGAACAGGACCAGCAGCGACAGTGCCACGACGATTTTTCTCATTCTGCTCCTCCACTCCGAAAGGCCGGTGCGTCCTCGTCTTGTCCGCTCAGCTCTCAGGCGGATAGAGATGAACGTCGCCGCAATAGTCAACGATACGATAGCGCGTTTCCGACGCCGCATCACCTTTGGCGGCTGCGGTATTTTGCACCGCCAACACGTAATTCGGGCCAACCGGTGATTTGCCGGCGCCACCGGGAAGATCGAGCACGAACTCCGGCTGACACAATCCCGACACCCGGCCGCGCAGCTCGCGCATCAAGGCCTGCCCGTCCGCGAGCGTGGTGCGCAGATGCGACGTGCCCGGCGCGAGGTCGCCGTGATGCAGGTAGTAGGGCTTGATCCGGCATTCGACGAAAGCACGCATCAAATCCGACAAAGCGGCGACGCTGTCATTGACGCCGCGCAACAGCACCGACTGGCTGACCATCGGAATACCGGCATCAACGAGGCGGGCGCAGACGTCGCGCGCCTTGTCCGTAAGCTCGCGGGCGTGGTTGGCGTGCAGCGCGACCCAGGTCGTGGCGCCCTTCACCTTCAAGGCGGCGACCATCTCGTCGGTGACGCGGTCGGGATCGGCCACCGGCACGCGGGTGTGCAGGCGGATGACCTTGACGTGATCGATCCCGGCGAGATCGGCCATGATCTCGCCCATCCGCCGCGGCGACAGCATCAGGGGATCGCCGCCGGTAAGGATCACCTCCCAGATCTCGCTGCGCGCGCGGATATACGCGATCGCTGCGCGATAGGCGCTCTCCGACAGCGCGTTCTCCTTGCCCGGGCCGACCATTTCCCGGCGGAAGCAAAAGCGGCAATAGACCGCGCAGACGTGCACGAGCTTGAACAGAACCCGGTCGGGATAGCGATGCACGATGCCAGGAACCGGCGACCAGGCGTGATCGCCGATCGGATCGGCATCCTCGCCCGGCTGGACCTCGAGTTCCGCAGCATTCGGAACGAATTGCCGCGCGATGGGATCATCGGGATCTGAGCTGTCGATGAGACTGGCGAGCTCCGGCGTGATCGCGACCGCGTAGCGCGAGGCGACGCGCTCGAGCGCCGCGAGCTCCGGGGCCGGCGCGAGACCGCGCTCTACGAGCTCGCTGGGCTCACGCAAGGTGCGTGCAAGATTGGCCTTCGTCATGTCTCACCCTGAGGCGGCGTCCATACCACCTGATCAATCCGTTGTGCGCCGCTCGCCAGCATCACCAGCCGGTCGAAGCCGAGCGCCACGCCACTCGCTTCCGGCATTTGGCCGACGGCGGCAAGAAAATCCTCGTCCAGGGGATACGCCTCGCCGTAGCGCCGCTGCTTCTCCGCCATCGACAGTTGAAAGCGCCGGCGCTGCTCCGGGGCATCGGTCAATTCGCCGAAGCCGTTGGCAAGCTCCACCCCGCAGGCATAGACCTCGAACCGTTCGGCGACCCGCGGATCGTCCGCCTTCGCCCGGGCCAGCGCTGCCTCGGGAGATGGGTATTCGAACAGAATGGTCAAACGCCCCTGCCCCAGATGCGGCTCGACGTGCTCGACCAGGACCTTGCTGAAGATATCCGACCAGGTGTCGTCCTCCGTCACCCGCACCTTCGTCCCGGCGGCAGCGGCGAGCGCATCGCGGTCGCCCTCGTCGCCTAAAATGGTCGACAGCAGGTCGATGCCTGCGAATTGCTCGAAGGCATAGGCAACCGTCAAAAGCTCCGGCTCCGCGGAGGGGTCGGCGGTCCGGCCACGGAATGAGAACCGGCCGATTCCGGTCGCCTGCGCGGCGTGTGCGATCACGACGACGCAGTCGGCCATGATGGCGTCATAGGGGGCGCCAGCGCGGTACCATTCCAGCATGGTGAATTCGGGCAGATGCAGGTCGCCCCGCTCCCGGTCGCGGAACACCCGCGCCAGCTCGAAAATCCGGGGCTCACCGGCCGCAAGCAGCTTCTTGCAGGCAAATTCCGGCGAAGTCCGCAAATACCGCGTCACCGCGCTACCGTCGGGGCGAATGATCCCGGTTCGGGGCGCATGCAGATGGGTTTCATTGCCCGGCGAGACCTGCAAAACCGAGGTTTCGACCTCGACAAAGCCCTGCTCGGCGAAGAAGGCCCGGACTGCCGCCGTGATCGCCCCCCTTGCCTGGAGGAACGGTCGTCGGTCGATGTGCCGGTTGGGGGCCCAAAACGGGCTGATGGGCTTGTCCCCAACCATCAACGGACCATCCCGGGGGGCAGCAAAATGCTGGCATCCAACGGCAAAATCAGTATGTTGCGGCCCGAAAAGGGCGCCGAGGTCCGACTCAAGGCCCGCAGTCCCCCATCAATTTGACCACGCCCTGGCCGGTGCCGGGCTAAGCAAGCAGGAAATACAGCTTTGAGAGTCATCGCCAGTTCTATTCGCAAGGGCAACGTGATCGAGCAAGACGGCAAGCTTTATGTCGTCGTGAGCGCCGAGAACATCCATCCCGGCAAGGGCACGCCGGTCAGCCAGATCGAAATGCGCCGAATCTCGGACGGGGTAAAGATCTCCGAGCGCTACAAGACCACCGACCAGGTCGAGAAGGCCACGATCGAAGAGCGCAACTACACGTTCCTCTATGAAGATGGCGACGGCTTCCACTTCATGAACCCCGAGACCTATGACCAAGTCCAGGTCCCCAAGGACGTCGTCGGCGATGCCGCCGCCTATCTTCAGCCAGACATGACCGTCAAGCTGTCGACCCACGATGTCAACGTGGTCTCGCTCGCTCTGCCGCAGCGCGTGACACTGGAAGTGGTCGAGACCGAGCCGGTGACCAAGGGCCAGACGGCTTCGTCGTCCTACAAGCCCGCCGTGCTCTCCAACGGCATCCGCACCACCGTGCCGCCGCACATCTCGGTCGGCACCCGCATCGTGGTGATGACTGAAGACGGCTCATACTCCGAGCGCGCCAAGGACTAGGCAAAGCGGCCGAGCGGTCGGAACAGGCAAGGTCGCCGGGGGGCGGGACAACAGTGGGCAGGCACAGGTTCCGCTTCGTCTCGTCTCTTCTGGGGTTGCTTACGCTTCTGGTTGCCGAGGCGGTGCCGCTGTCCGCGGACGAATTCCGCACCCCCTCGCTCACGGCGCTGCGCATCGACTGGCGTGTAGCTCTCGACCAGCTCCGCAGCGAAATCAACGCCCATCCCGCGATCGCCGGTGACTTCGTGTTCGCACAGCGCCGATCGGTCGGCCGCTTCGACCCTCGCGCGCTGCCAGCGCTGGTGCAACTCAACGGGGTTTCCTCGCAATTCTTCTCAGGTATCGCCCGCAGCTCCGTTCCGGTGCTGCTGCCCTTCGATGCCGCCGCCTATCTCGACGCGCAGCGCAGCGGCGCGCCAGCGAACCTGTCGCTTACCCGCTACCAGTCCGACTTCAGTGCGGCCGACCTGTTCGATGCGGGACCTGCCGGCTACAACGCCGTTTTCTCGCTCGAGCCGGGTGCCGGCGACGGCCTGCCGCAACGGGTGTTCGCAAAGCCGGTAGAGGTCCAGATCACTGGTTCCGCCCTGATTTACGATCTTGCCGATCCCGCCGGCGGCAAGGGCGAGCCGGTCAAGTCCCTATCCGGCCAATATCCGGATCTGCGCCGTTTCATCCGCGAAGGCTATGTGCGCTACGCCTTCAGCCGCTTCGGCGCCGCCTATGTCGTGTCGATCCAGTGCCTCGACAGCGTTGCCAAGCCGCGGCGGCTCGCCTGCAAGGAGGCCTACCCGGTCGCGGAGCGTTTCCTGAAGGCGTTGCATGTGGCAGGCGGCCAGCGCGTGCGTCCGCTGACGGACATCGCCTCCGAAATCGTCGATCGGCCTTTGGGGCGATCGGCGGATTTCGACTACCGGCCGAGCGGCGACATCATTCCCAACACCGGCTACCGCAAGCAGACGGGCCATCCCGACGTCATGGCCTATGCGCAGATTCGCTTTCCGCTGGCGAAGGCGACGGCCTTCGTCCGCTCGCAATCCTATGGCAAGCGCGACCGGATCGACGGGCCGGCCACTTATCCCTGGCGCGATAATTTTTGCGAGTCCCGCAGCTTCGCGGTCTGGCAGTGCCCGGGCGGCTATGGCCACCAGGGTGAGGACATCCGCGCCGCCGATTGCGCGGCGAATACTGACGCCGGCCAACGCTGCGACCCCAAGCAGCGGAGCGTCGTCGCCGTGCGCGATGCGACCGTGATCCGCGGGCCGAATGACCAAGCGGCGACGCTCCAGGTCAACAGCCGCACCGAGCATATCCGCTTCCGCTATATGCACATGAACCCCTCCGCGATGAACGCCGACGGCCTCGTCAACGGCCACGCCGTCAGCGAGGGCGAGAAGATCGGCGTGATCTCCAACTATCTTGACCATCCCGGCGGCACCTCGCTGCACCTGCATTTCGACGTCCAAGTGTTCACCCGCGACGGCTGGATCTGGGTCAATCCCTACGTCACCCTCGTCTCCGCCTATGAACGCCTGATCCGCGGCCGCGGCCGCGAGATCGGCCCGGAGGTCGCCGGCGCGGCGCAACCGCTTGCGCACGCGCTACCCGAAGATGCGGTCAAGCCGGACCAGCGCGAAGGCTCAAGCAGCGAAGACAATTGAGGCGAGCCGCGCTTGGCGCAATGCGAGGCGCTTTGAACATCCTGGCGTTTGGAACGCCAATGGCATGCAAAAATGCTCTCACAGTCGCGATGTCCCCAATCCCCATCATCGTCGGCATTCGCAGTGTGGGAATGGCCGCAGGCTATGACGTCCGAGATGCAATATCGCGACAGCCGGCGCAGAAGGTCGAGGCGCGTCGGTTAGGTTCGGAACTTCCGTGGTTCACGATCTTCTGACGCTGCCCTCGGTTCCGGAACGCGCCGCGAGCCCCTATTGTGCGGCACGTCGCGCGCCACTGATTACACCGAATAGGATGTCCGGATCATGCAGAAAAGACCATCCACATTGGCCGTGCTTGCGAGCACCGTATTTCTGCTGTGCGCGCATCGGGATGCCTCCGCCATGCTGAAGGATGCCTCCATCAATCACGACACGGGCAAGGCCAAACGCAACTTCGAGCGCATGATCCATTCCGATCATGCCTCCGCGATCGACTGGAAGTCGATGGTGTCGGGCGCCGGCAAGGCGACGCAATAGCGCGAACTTACGCCGGCGCCATTCTAACCACACAGCGTTAGTCGATGAACGTCGTGAGCTGGGCGCCTTCATCCGCCACGAACACGGCGATCAGCTCCGCCTGCTCCGTGTTGCTCGCATTCGCCGACACCAGATGCGTCGAGCCCGGCGGTTCGAAGAAGGATTGCCCGACTGTGAAGGTCTCGACCGGGCCGCCGCCGAGCTGAGAGCGGATCTCGCCCTTGGTGATATAGGCGGTGACGGAACCGGCGTGCCGGTGCGGCCGCGAGAAGCCGCCCGGGCCGTAAGTGACGCGCACGATGGTGACACGCTTACCCGGCACGTTCGGCAGCGCATAGGAGCCGATAGGCTCGACCTTGTCGAGCGACGATCCATCCGCTGCGTTGGCGCACAGCGGCGCCAGCACACCGGAGACGGTGTCCATCGTTACCGGCAGCGCCTTTCCAACGGCCAACGCGCAGGCGAACCCCGCGACGATCGCGAGCGACAGCGGTCGCGATTGAAGCCGCCAGGGAGCAGTGGAGATGGCTGATATCGTTGACGACATTCTTGTGTCCTCCCGAAAGGGTAACGGATCATGACGCCTTGGCGTGCGCCACGGCCGGCCGCTGCGGCGGCGTCCAGCGATAGGCGACCCCAAAGCGGTTCCAGACATTGATCGAGGCGATCGCCGAGGTCAGGTACATTAGCTCCACCGCCGAGAATTCGCGGCTTGCCTCGGCATAGACGTCGTCGCTGACACCCTCGGGCAGGAATGTCAGCACCTCGGTCCAGGCGAGCGCCGCCCGCTCGCGCGCCGAGAAGATCGGCGCCTCGCGCCACACTGCGACCAGATTGAGCTTGTCGATGGGTACGCCGAGCCGTTCGGACAGCAGGATGTGATGCTGCACGCAGAAAGCGCAGCCGTTGATCTGCGAGGCGCGCAGCTTGATCAACTCGAGCAGATGCTTGTCGAGGCCGGCCTTGGCTGCAAGCTGGCCAAGCGCGAGCGTCATGTCATAGGCGTCCGGGGCAAGCGCCTTGAAGTCTTCATATTCACTGCGGGCGTGTGACATGGACCTCACCTCCTGATATTGTCAGTGTACTTACAAGTTATCAGGGCTCTGATATTATGCGCAAGCCTCGTCGGATCACAAATATGCAACTGGAGCGGACAATCGCTCCGCCCGCTCCCGGCGAAGGCAAACGCGGCGAAGCGGGCTATCTCGGCTATCTCTTGCGCCAGGCCCAGGCCGCCGTGAGGCTCAGCATGGAGCGCAGCCTCACCGATCTCGGCGTCACGCCACCGCAATTTGCGGTGCTGACCATGCTGAAGGCCTATCCCGGTCTCTCCGGAGCGGAGGTCGCCCGCCTGACCTTTTTGACGCCGCAGACCGTCGGCGTAATCATCGGCAATCTCGAACGCGACGGCGCGATCCGCAAGTCGCCCCATCCCGTGCACGGCCGCATCCTGCAATGGACGCTGACAGCGCGCGGCAAGATACTCCTGAAGACATGCCGGGAGCGTGTTCTCGCTTTGGAGCAGCGCCTTGCCGCAGGGCTCGACGCGAAGGCCGAAACTACCATCCGCCGCTGGCTGGCGCGGATCGCAACGGAGTTGCAGGCGGACTAGGAAGACCCGGTCTAGTCGTCCCAGGAAATGTCAGGGAATTCGGTGCCATCGCCACCGCGTCCGTAATGTTCCGCCAGAATCGCCACGATGACGACGATCAACCCGGCGGCAAAGGGCCATGGATTGGCGCGGATGAGGTCGAATAGCTCCTGCATGGCCGTCATTCTGTGCAATGACATGCGAAAGTTCCGTAAACCGATGGGCCGAAAGTCGCCCCTCCGGCTTCAGGTTTCACCAACGAGAGCGCCTGCTTCCGGCTAAACTGCCCGCATGAACCAGCCTGATTCCTCACCCCACCCGACCCGTCGCAGTGCGCTGCAATCCCTGCTCGGCGCGGCCGCCCTCATCGCTTCGCCTGCCCTTGCAGCCACCCCGCCCGGCTTCGAGGAATGGCGCGAGAGTTTTCGTGCACGCGCGATGGCGAAGGGCATTTCGGCCGCCACCTGGCAGCGCGCGATGGCGCATGTCGAGCCGGACATGAGCGTGTTCAAGGAGATCCGCAACCAGCCGGAGTTCAACGAACAGGTCTGGCAGTACATCAACCGCCGCGTCTCCGACTGGCGCATCATCAACGGCAAGATCGCTCTGAAGAACAACGAGGCACTGTTCGCCCGCATCGAGCGTGATTTCGGCGTCGAGCGCGGCACGTTGCTTGCGCTGTGGGGCGTGGAATCCGCCTATGGCGATCCGCTGGTGCAGCAGAACCACATGAAGCCGGTTTTTCCCTCGCTTGCTGCGCTCGCCTGGAACGAGCCGCGCCGAAAGGCCTATTGGCAGACCGAGCTGATCAACGCGCTACGCATCGTCGACAAGGGCTGGAGCACGCCGGAAGAGATGCACGGCTCCTGGGCCGGCGCGATGGGGCATTCGCAGTGGATGCCGGAAGTCTGGCTCAATGTCGGCATCGACTATGACGGCGACGGCAAGGTCTCACCATTCGGCAGGCCCGATGATGCGCTGGGCTCGACGGCAAAATATCTGGTCAACCGCGGCAAGTGGCATCGCGGCGAGCATTGGGGTTATGAGGTACGCGCGCCCGGCAACCTAAGCGGCGGTCGAACATATGCGGCCTGGCAAGCCGCTGGCGTCACGCGCGCCGACGGCCAGCCATTTCCGCAACCCAATGCCTCGGCTCAGATCTGGACGCCGGTCGCGGGCGGGCCGACGTTCTTGCTGGGGCCAAACTTCTATTCGGTGAAGAGCTACAATCCATCGATGAACTATGCGCTGGCGATCTGCCATCTCGGCGACCGTTGCCTCGGCGCGCCGCCCTTCATCCAGCCTTTCCCCGGCTCGGAGCGCGCATTGACGCTCGCCGAGGTGCAGGAGATGCAGACGCGATTGACGAAAGCCGGATTCGACACCGGCGGCACCGATGGCCGCGTCGGCAACGATACGATGAAAGCGATCAAGGATTTTCAGCAAAGGGCTGGCATCACACCCACGGATGGTTATGGCGGGCTGAAGGTGCTGGCGAAGCTGCGGCAGGGTGGCTGATACCTTGGCGTAAGCTCACATCCTCCGCGGCCTGCACCTCCTTTTTTTGTTGGTGCGCCTATCGGATGGTTTGCGGCCCCTGGTCAGGCAAGGCGACGTCGATGACGCGAAGTTGCACGCGCTCGGCGCCCTGGTAGCGGTCGAGCGACAGCGCGCCCGCGACGTGCAACTGCTGGCCGCGATTGGCGAGAAGCGCGTTGCCGAGCTTCTGGCCGATGGAGCGGAACGCGATGCCGTTGACGATCGCGCCGTCGCCCGATTTGAACCGCAACCGCAAATGCGCCTGCCCGACCTCGTCGGCATAGACGAGCTGATGCGCCGGCAGCGCCAGCACGGCTTCCGGATTGCCACTGCCGAATGGGCCGGCGCGATTGAGCGTGTTGGCGAGTTCGGGCGTCACCGCGCGCGCGGACACCGCGCCATCGATGAAGAGCTCGTTGACGTGGCGTGCTTCCGCAACGTCGCGCGCGAGCGCACTTTCGAGGTAGGCGCGGAATTCGGCGAGCTTCTCCTTGCGCAGCGTGACGCCGGCGGCCATGGCATGCCCGCCGCCCTTGAGCAGGATGCCATCGGCGACAGCCTGCCGAACCGCCTTGCCAAGATCGACGCCGGCGATTGAGCGGCCCGAACCGGTGCCGATGCCACCGGGCTCGAGCGCGATGGCAAACGCGGGCCGCGAAAACTTCTCCTTCAGGCGGGAGGCGACGAGGCCGACCACGCCGGGATGCCAGCCTTCGGAGGCCGTGACGATCACGCCGAGCTTATCCTCGAGGCCGATCGAGGCGAGCGCCTCGGCTTCGGCCTGCGCTTCGGCAGCCTGCTCGATGATGCGGCGCTCACCGTTGAGGCGGTCGAGCTCGGCCGCGATGCGTGCGGCCTCGACGCTATCGCCTTCCAGCAGCAGCCGCACGCCGAGATCGGCGCGGCCGATGCGGCCGCCGGCATTGATGCGCGGTCCCAGCATGAAGCCGAGATGCCAGGCCTCCGGCGGACCGTTGAGCCGCGCGATGTCCATCAGCGCGGTGTGGCCGACATGGTCGCGCCGCCGCATCGCGATCAGCCCTTTGACGACAAAAGCGCGGTTGAGGCCAATCAGTGGCGCCACGTCAGCCACCGTGCCGAGCGCGACGTGATGCAGCATGCCCAGGAGATCGGGCTCGGGCATCTCGGACGTCCAGAAGCCGCGCTGGCGCAACTCGCGATTGACCGCGACCAGCGTGACCAGCACCAGCCCAGCGGCGGCAAGATGGCCGAGGCCGGAGAGATCGTCGAGCCGGTTCGGATTGACCAACGCGTCGACCGCCGGCAGCTCCGCGCCGGCCTGATGGTGATCGATCACCACCACGGACATGCCGAGCCGTTTTGCTTCGGCGAGCGGTTCGATGCTGGTGGTGCCGCAATCGACGGTGACGAGCAGCGTCGCGCCCTTCGCAGCAAGCGCCCGCACCGCTTCCGTGTTCGGGCCGTAGCCTTCGAAAATGCGGTCAGGAATGTGGATCAGGGGATCGAGCCCGCAATGGCGCAGGTGCCAGGCGAGCAGCGCGGCCGAGGTCGCGCCGTCGACATCGTAATCGCCGAAGATAGCGACCTTCTCGCCCCGCACCGCCGCCTCCGCGATGCGCTTGGCGGCGGCCTCCATCTCCGTCACCGTGAACGGGTCCGGCAGCAGTTTGCGGATGGTCGGATCGAGGAAGTCGCTGACCGCGTCGATGTCGACGTCGCGCCCCGCCAGCACCCGCGCCAAAAGCTCCGGCAGCTGGTGGCGCTGGACGATGGCGAGCGCCCTCGCCGCCCCGCGCGCGTCCAGCCGGTCACGCCAGAGCTTGTCGGTGAGCGAGCGCGTAACGCCAAGGAACGCCTGGGGCAGCTCGACGGGCAACGCGGTGGCAGACGGCATCATGATTCGGCGGCTTCGATGAGTTCAGATCAGGTCGTGTGGCTATGGCGATCAGGATTCCGCCGGGAAACTCGAGCCATTTGCAATGTCCGGGCCGAATAAAGCGGTGGATTGCCGAATCCGTATGCGATCTGATTATCATTTGAGCAGTCGGGGCGGCAGCAAATTAAGTGGGCGTTAGGCGGAATCCTCGAAAAAGGCCCGTATTCGATCTGTAATTTTTAGTTCCGGGTCATTGCAGGTCAGACTTCATTGCAAGGGAATCCCCTCGATGTCTGCTGCGCTGGCCCTGAAGACCAAGCCGCTTCCCACCGGAACCAATCCTGAAGCCGCCGACGACAATTCCGACATCTCCGCCCTGATCAACCGCCTGACGGCCGAGGTCAACCAGATCGCGGTCGACAAGACCAAATCGATCCAGCAGATCACCAACCAGATGAAGATGCTGGCGCTGAACGCGCTGATCGAAAGCTCGCGCGCCGGCGCGCAAGGCGCGGGCTTTGCGGTGGTGGCGCAGGAGGTGCGCGGCGTCGGCCAGCAAGTCGAGACCATCGCACGCGAGCTCGAGACCCAACTGACGAAACGCACCGGCGATCTCGTCTCCTCGATCGAGCGGATGAGCCAGCGCTCGCGCGGCGAGCGCATGGTCGATCTGTCGCTCAATGCCATCGAGCTGATCGACCGCAACCTCTATGAACGCACCTGCGACGTACGCTGGTGGGCGACCGACTCCGCCGTGGTCGACTGCGCCGCCTCCCCGAGCGCGGCGGCGGTTTCGCACGCCTCGCAGCGCCTCGGCGTCATCCTCGGCGCCTACACCGTCTATCTCGATCTCTGGCTCTGCGACCTCGACGGCAACGTGATCGCCAACGGCCGCGCCGACCGTTTTCGCGTAGTCGGCCAGAACGTCGCCAACACGAAATGGTTTCGTGAGGCGCGCACCTTGCGTTCCGGCGACGATTACGTCGCTGGCGACGTCGAGAACCAGCCACTGCTCGGCAATGCGCAGGTTGCGACCTATTGCGCGAGCGTCCGCGCGGGCGGCGAGGCCAATGGCGCACCAATCGGCGTGCTCGCCATCCATTTCGACTGGGAGTCGCAGGCCCGCGCCATCGTGCAGGGCGTGCGCGTCGGCGACAGCGACAAGGCGCGTGTGCTGCTGGTCGACTCGAACTTGCGCGTCATCGCCGCATCCGACGGCCAGGGCATTTTGTCGGAGCGCGTCTCGCTATCGATGAACGGCCAGCGCTCCGGATTCTATCACGACCGCACTGGCGCCCTCGTCGCCTTCCACGCCACGCCGGGCTATGAGACCTACCGCGGGCTCGGCTGGTACGGCGTGATCATCTGCGGGGCGTAAGGCCTAGGAAGCAAAACTCGTAAAACAACCCCAAGCAAAGTAGCCGGGGTTGTTGGTAAGACGCGTTGCATTTCGGAAAATCGGTTGACCCGTCGGGCAAAACAGTGGCACACCTGCAACGATTGCTAAGAGTTCGCTGGGGTCACGCCACCGTGCGCTAGAAAACACCAAAACAGACGCACGTAGAGATGCCGAACGTTGACGGCACTTGCGGCTAAATGTAGCGTTACGATACGTAACGTATAGACCGGTTTCCGTTGCAGGAACGATGCCGCATTGGTCGTCGATGGTTTTCGAGAGCAGAATGGGCTTGTTACGGGCTAAAGGCTCATCTGCGACGATCGAGCCGAACGGCGGCTCCGGCCGTGAGGCCCCATCATGACAATCACGGTTCGGGAGCGCTCTCCCATGAAAATCGTCCGGGCCCCATGCATGGCGGTGGTCATGCTCTGTCTGACGGGTGCAGCACTGGCCGACGACTTGCAGACCGTTGGCGATCCCGACAGCCTCGGCTTTTCGGCTCGGCGTTTGGCGCGCATCACCTCCTGGTTCGAGGCGCAGACCAAGAAGGACGATCCCTCCGGTTTCGTCGTGGCGATCGCCCGCAACGGAAAGCTCGCTTATTTGCAGCCGACCGGCTTTGCGGATCACGACAAGACAATTCCGATGCGGGCGGATTCGATCTTCCGCATCGGCTCGATGTCCAAGCAGGTCACCAGTGTCGCGACCATGATGCTGGTCGATGACGGCAAGCTCGAGCTCGATGCGCCCGTGGCGCAGTATCTGCCGGAGCTCAGGGACATTCAGGTCGTCAAGACCGATCCGGCCACCGGGGATGCCATCCTCATCGCGCTTGAACCTGCGAAGCGGCCGATGACCATTCGGGACCTCCTGCGCAACACGTCCGGCCTCGTTTATACGGGGCCCGACTTTGCCGATCCCGGATATGGCAATGCGGTGATCCACGCGCTTTACGGCGCCAGGGCGCCGTTCCGACGCGACAAGCCCATCGCCTCCTTCGTCGGCAGCCTTGCCACGCTCCCGCTCCTGCACCAGCCGGGCGAAGTCTGGGAATATGCGATCGGTTACGACGTGCTCGGGCGTGTCATTGAAGTCGTCTCGGGTCAGACATTCGACCAGTTTCTGCAAAACCGCCTGTTCGCGCCGCTGCGCATGGTCGACAGCGGATTCCACGTGCCGGAGGACAAGCTCGCCCGTCTCGTGGCCGTACCGGGCGCGCAGCCCGCGCCGCTTTCGGATGGCGACGTCACGCATCCGCAGACGTTCTTTTCAGGCGGCGGCGGGATCGTTTCGACGGCCCCCGACTTCCTGCGCTTCTGCCAGATGCTGCTCAATGGCGGCGAGCTCGACGGCGTGCGCATCCTGAAGCCGGAAACGGTCCGGCTGATGACGACGAACTCGATGCCGTCAGACATCCATTTCGCAGGGCACGAGGTGGGCCCGGCTTTCGGGACCGGTTGGGGGGCTCGGCTTCGCCGTTCGCACCAACCCGGATTTCAGCCTGATCCCGGGCGCGGTCGGCAGCTTCAACTGGCAGGGAAGCTGGGGCACGTTCTTCTCGATCGATCCGGCCCAGAAGCTGATCCTGGTGATGATGATGCAGCGGAGCCAGTTCAGTGAGAACGGCTTCTATTTCAACGCCATCCGTCGCCTGCCCTACGCGGCGTTGAAGATTCCCGAAGCTCCCACGCCCGTCGCCTCGGAGCAGTCGAATGCCGCGGCTCTCACCGACTATGTCGGACGTTACGTTTTCGGCGGATCCGCAAGCCCGCTGGACAGACAAGTCGCGGTCGCGGACGGCAACGGCTGGACCGGCCTTGAGTCCGTTGTCGTGGAGACGGACGGACTAAGAGTGATCAAACCGGTTGGCGGCGGCCCCGCCGCGAGGGCCGGCGTCATGGCGGGAGACCTCATAGCAGCGATCGACGGAGTCTCGGCCAGAGGCATGAGCCTGGAAGCGGCCTTTCGCCGGATTTCGGGGCCGACAAACGCGATGATCAAGCTCAAGATCATCCGCGCGAAGCAGACCGATCCGCTCGTTGTCGCCTTTGCCCGGGAGGCAGTTCCGTCGCGCAGTGTCGCGCTTCAAGTCGGTGTTGCGGACGGCAAGCTCGTCGTCGAGGCAACAGGCGCCTGGTCGATCCTCGATTTCGACAAGGGCCAGCCGACGCCGCTGGCGGCCCTGTCAAAAGATGAATTCCACGTCGAAAGCGGCGATCACACACGGATCGCCTTCCGTCGCGACGAGGCCGGAAAGGTCAACGGCGCGGTCCTCAATCCGGGACCGTTGGAGCAACGGGGCGCGCTCGTCCCATAGAGGCTAGCACTCCGATTTGAATCGCCTCCCCACAATCGACCGTCTATTGTCTGCTGATGTCGCGCCTCGTGTTTCCATCGATCGCCGTCGTTCTGTCGCTGCTGCCGGTCGTCGCGCCGGCTGCGGCAAGTCACAAGCGGCCGGCGCCAGTCTGGCGTGGCTACGGCTTCTTGCCGGGCTATCACCAGCCGCCGAGCAACAGCCTTCCGCCCTATGCGCAGAAGGCCGCGGTGCGTCGCATGGCGCGCAGCAGCCGGCGCCCCTGGTACATCGACCCGGTCCCCAGCTATTACGGGTTTGACGGCAACTGGCACTATTTTGGCCGGCCCGGCTTCTATGATGGCCGTTACAACAACGGCACCTTTGGCCCGTGCTGGACGCGGACACCAATCGGACCGATCTGGAATTGCGGCTGATTGGCTGATCACTCCGAGATCGCATGGTCAATCCGCGCGCATCGGCGTGACATGGCCCAAAATGCATTGCCAATTTGGCCCTTCGTGCTAGGAAGCGCCCTCCCCAAAAACAGGAAGTCGTGATGGCCAAGAAAGCCAAGAAAAGAATTATTCGCCGCGAATACTCCGCAGCCGACGTCAAGCAACTTCGCGCCCACTCAAAGGCAAAGACGCCTGTTGTTAAGATAGCAAAACAGATGAAGCGAACGGAAGGCTCGGTACGCCAAAAGGCATTGAAGCTCGGCCTCCCGATTGGCCATCGTCGCTGAGTTGCTTGCTACACGCGGCCACCAGAAAGCCCTGCGACGGCTACGCCTCGAAAAAGATCGAGGAACGCCGAGGTGCCGCTCGGACCCGAAATTCTCTGTTTTGGGAGCCTGATCTGTGAATTAGCTAACACATTCGAAGGTCGTATTTCGCCTAGACTACAGCCGGACGACGTCGTGGCGAGTGTTGGCCCTTGAGCCTTGGCCTTTGGAGCCTTGACCTTTGGAGCCTTGACCTTTGGAGCCTTGACCTTTGGAGCCTTGACCTTTGGAGCCTTGGCCTGTGAGTCCCGGCCGGTGACAACCGGCCTCCTCCTTCGTCCTGGCCACAATCGCATCGACGCAATCGACGCAAATGCAATTGAAGTCTGTTTAAGGTCAAATCGATGTAAGCGTTCGCGTAACGTTGAGTGTGTGAGGCTGCCATGCCTGAGTTCAGCTCGACACTATCGCCCGTCCTGGATGTTCGGGCCCGCGACCTCCTGAGTACGGAGCAAAGCATACGGCGACATGTGATCGGAGCGCTTCGCGGTCGGCGAACGAGCCTGAAAAGTGCACTGCAGCCACTGATCGACGAACAGACCCAAATGCTGGCCCTGAAGCACGGGCTGGATACTTCAACCATAGACAAGATCCTTCAATCGCAGTGCGCTGTCCTCAATGTGCTGTCCGATCGCTACGATGCGCTCGACGAAGCTGTGCACAAAAGCCAAATCCCCTTTGTCGAATTAGGCAACGACGGTCGCATCATCTACGCGAACGCCGCCTTCGACAGGCTTGCTCCGGACACGTATGGCACCCCCTTCCCCGTCCTCTTTGGAAGCCGCGCTGCTGACATCTGTGCGGCTCTCAAGGCCGAAACAAACACGAGCCTGCGCGTGGACATTCAATCCCGCGGTACCGTTCTTCAGGTCAGGGTGGAGATCGGACCATTACGCGATGAAAGCGGTCAGCAGGGCAACTACGCTCTTTTGCTCGATCAGAGCGCCGAGCGAAGCCGGCTTGACGCTCTACAGGACGGTGTCCTCCGCACAGACCTGAGCGGCAGGATTCGGTTTGCCAACGAGCGCGCCACCCAGATTCTTGGCTTCTCCGAAGCCGACCTCAAGAAGATGCTACTGTCCGAGGCACTCGAGCTCGAAGGGGAAGATGCTGGCGAAAAACAAGCGGAATGGCTCGATGCGCTGACGGGTTTCTCTGATTTCGTCAAACTCCGCACAAGTGACGGGCAATCCAAACCCGCCAGGATCAGTGGAGCGCCCTATCAGGAGGGGCCGAATGGCCGCGCCGGACTCCGGCTGCTCTTTGCCCCGCTCGATGAAGATCTCGCCCGCCAGCAATTGAAGACCATCCTGGTTGACCACGAGGATCCGCAGGAAATCATCGAGGCGACGCTTGCCGCAATCCGCAAAGTCATACCGTTCGAGATGGCCACGTTCGGAATCTATAACGAGGCATGCGATCATTGGCGGGCACACGCGATCGTGCCGCAGCCCCAATGGGAGTGGAGTACGCGCTGGTTCAAAGTCTCGCCCGGCGTGATCGACTGGCTCAAGCAAGGACAGACCTGGGACAACGATCTGCGCTTGTTCGTCGAGCGCCTTAACCCGGACGAGAGGGAGAATCCCGTCAGCAAGGCCATCCTTCGCGACGGGCTCGACAGGATGATCGTGCTGCCGATCCGGGAGGCCGGCGGCCGCTTCCGGAGCGCGTTGTGCCTGCTGAGCCGCACCCACAAATTCACTGCAGCCGATCTGCGAACCTTGCACAATCTCGGCGTCGAGGAAGTCTTGCAGGCCGCGGACGCAGCCATCGAACGCTCCCGCGCCCTCGCTCAGCGACGACTCCGGGACGACCTGAACAAGGCCCTCAGCACCCACGCGATCGCGGAACTCCTGGCCAAGGGAACCATGCATTGCTTTGGCTGGGAATATGTCGGCGTATTCCGGGTCGACCGCGCTCGTTCGTGCTTTGTGTTGTTCGCTGAGCATTGCGAAAATGACCGGGATCTCCTGGTCAGGGAGGCCGGCAGTCGGGAAGAATACACGCAGGGTCTATCCGCAGGCATGCTTGGCCATTGCCTGGCCGAACAGTCGATCCTGGTCGCCCCTGACGTCACCGATTGCGAGCGAAACTACGGCTTCATTCGCACTGCGCCGGATCAAAGGTCGGCGATGACGGTGCCGCTGTTCGTGAACGGCAAGATCGAGATGGTTCTGGATCTTGAATCCTCCGAGTTCAATGCGTTCCTTGGACCCGATCGGGAAGCCGCCCGCGGACTGGCCGCCGATTGCGAGCAGATTTTCGCCGCCCGTTGGCACCAAACGATCGAAAAGCGGCTCATGGATAGAATTGAGCAGGTCGCCATAATCGTAGATGCGGTCGGCGAGATTCGTGATCTGAACCGTGCCGCCGAAGTCATGTTCGGGCAGGTCCGAGGCGCACGGCTCGCTTCATTCGGCGCCCGCGACGAGGATTGCACGGCATTGGCCCAGTCGGGCATCGAGCATCGCATCCGCATCCGTCTGCTCATAGGCGCCGAGCCTCGTGTCGAGGTGGCGACGCTGGCAAACTGCGATCCGCTCCATGACGATTACGGCCATCATCTCTGGCTCTTTACCAACCTCGCCGACCAAAGCCGGGAGAGCGACTTGCACTATCTGGAGGAGACGGTCACCGCCGTCGCCCGTCAGACTCGCGCTCCCCTGCTGATGGCCGACGGCCTGTTACGAAGCGCCAAGAACCGCTTGCGCGAGCCTGAACAGATGCAGGACTGCGCCAGGCTGCTCGACCAGGCTGCGAATCACCTCTTGAAGGCCGATCTCACTTTCGAACGGTTGTCCGACCGTCTGACCGTCCAGCAGACACCACGGGATGCGCCAATCGAGTTCGACGTACTGCAAGCCCTCTACCGGGACATCGACAATCTGCCGCAGGAAGATCGGGAGGCAGTCACCATCATCGACAAGATCGACCTTGCCGCGCGTGTGCTCGTGAAGGGTTGGCCCGAGCGGCTAAGCTTTGCGTTCCGCTCGGCATTGGGCTCCCTGCTCATGCTGCGCGTGACCCTGACCGACAAGCTGACGGTCGAAATCGCGGAGAGTTCGCCGCGTCACGTCTTGATACGCATGCACCTGCCTGAACTTGCTACTCAGGCTCTTGAAAGCCAGGTTGCAGACCCCATCGAGCGCAGTCAAATCCGGGCCCGGGAAATGGCCAGTGTCGCGATTGAGGCAATTGAGATGTCCGTCGGGCAGCACGGCGGCACGTTGACCGAACAACACGGCATGGGATTTGAGATCAGGTTGCCGCTGTGCACCGAGGAGGCCGCGCCATGACCGCCAAGATTGCGATAGCAACTGCTGAACAGGATATGTTCGACACGCTGTCCAGGCTCCTGCACGCGGCAGACATCGCGCGGGATGACGTGCATGCCAAACCCCTGAAGACCGCGGACCAGACAAGCGAATGGATCACCGCCGGCGAACCCGGGCTGCTCGTCCTTGACGCCGAGTTGCCGATAGATCCGCGCGCGCGGCGGGATACGCGCTCGACCCGCGGCGCGCGGAGCGTCTTCGAGGTCGTGCGAGCCCGCGAGCCCCGTACGCCCGTCCTGGTCATCGTTCCGAATTTCGCCGCCGGCGCAGAGCTGGAGGCCGAATGCACGGCGACAGGCAACGCCCTGATGTTGCCGATGGACACGCTCCAGCTGCATCAGCATAGGATTCTGCGTCCGTTCATCGCAATGCTCACCGGACGCCCCGATAACACGAATGCGATCCCAGGGGGCTTTCGCGTGATCGAGACGGAGATCCAAAGCAGCAAGGTCGAATGCCGTCTGGGCGTCGGCGATGGCGCCACCATGCTGCGCTGGAATACGGTCAGCGACCTGGAAGATCTCAAGTCCGTCGCCCAGGATTATGCCCGGGACGAGATGCCGCAAGACTGCGCCGACCCCGCGTACCGGATCGGCACGAGCTTGCCCAGGAGCTGGCTCGACAAGACGCGCGTGGTCGGGACGCGGCTGTTCAAGAGCTTCGTGGTCAAGGCTGTTGGTGAGCAACTGTTCTCGCAGATCGAGAATGCGGCCGGCGGGCTGGAGGGGCTGTCATTTCGGTTCGTGATCAATGATGCGGACTTCTATCCCGCACCGTTTGAAGCAAGCGTTCGTTATCTCCGGACCGAGGAGAACGGGCCATTCGTGCTTCTCCACGCCCCGATCGTCCGACGCATACCACCCGCAGCTCGGCTCAGGGCGCCAGCCGCCCAGACACGTATCCCACGAGGAGCGACGCTGCTGTTCGTTCGCTCGCAGGTCGGAGAACACCCTGCGAAGCAATACGAGCGTGTCACGTACGATGGAAAGCAGTTCGATAAGCTCGGCAACATTGACATTGAGCTGCAATACCTGCGCGCGCTGCGAGAAGCCGACCATTTCGACGTCAAGGAGGTCGACTTGTCCCAGGCACCGCCGGGCAAGGCAGCAACGCATCTACTTGCCCGGATCCACGAGGTGCAGCCGACAATCCTGCATTACGCCGGCCACGCCTGGAGCGACGGCCAAAAGAGCGCGACCCTCATCCTGCCCGGCGAGAAACCAGAGGAAGCGATGGGGCTGAAGCTCGACAAGTTGGCTGCACATCACGGCCTTTCGGCCACCAGGCTCGTCTATCTTTCGGCGTGCCGCGGCATCTCCAAGGGCAGCGTGCAACAATTGGTCATGAATGGGATTCCCTATGCCCTGGGTTTCCGCTGGAATGTCGAGGATGACCGCGCGCCGGACTTCGCGAGGGCCTTTTACAACGAGCTGTGCATGACCCAATCCGTCTGCCTTGCCTTCCGCAGGGCCTGCCGCACCTCTTGGGAAGGGCTGAGCCATGACGAGGAGAGTCCGATCTGGATCTCGCCCATTTTGCTCGCCCAGTCGACGGACTGGGCAATGAGGTCCTAATTCGCGGATGGGGAGTTAGCCATGACGCTCTGGACCACGCTGAGGGACACCGTCGATCACTGGTCAAGCCGGGGGCTCGAGCGTCCATTCGTCGGCTATGTCGGATCCGCCAGTGGCAGCAGCGCAATTGCGACGGGCAAGGCATTCGTCCCAGAGGCGAGCTATTTCGGCGTCCGCATGGTCGAGATGAACTTGCGGGAGGGCGGAAAATTCTTCAATTCGTTTCTTCCGCTCGGGGTCGTGCTCACAGAGTTCAGCTTCGGCAGTGAACGCCAGCGCCGACCCACGATCCTGAGTAACGACGAGATCGCTGCCCAGCTCAAGGCCGCAGGTGCCACCCCGGGCTATATCGAATTCAAGAACATTTATGCCGTCAGGCGGGCTCCGATGAAGCAGGATAACCTTTCCCTCTTCGTGGGACTGTTTCGCCTGCCCTTCCACGACATCGCCCAACAGGTCTTGCAACTCGCCGCGGACTTGACTTCGCAGACCGGGCTCGTTCCGGGCGCAACCGAAGGCTTGAAAGTGGCGGAAAAGGTCTATGACCGTATCGCCGGCCTGTTCGGGCTGAACATCGTCACACCGCTGTTTTCTTATGCCGATGGGAACACGCTCGGTCAAAGCGGTTATCTGCTGGTCGCAGGATCCACTCTGGACGACGCCACGGCAAGCCGCCTGACGGTGACGGACAACAGACTTCTTCTGGACGGCCGGCGCATCTCCGGACTTGACTACTGCCTCCTCGCCATCGAGCACACGGCCACCCTCCTGCCCGACGGGCCTGACTCGATCAATCCGCTGACGCAGCTCGGCTTTCATCAGCGTTGGCGAGATGTCGCACTCAACACCATGAAACGGGATTTTGAGAAGGCCGAAGAGCAAATGCTGAACCTGCGAGCCGATGTGATCACCTCACCCGAATTGGCCGAGAACGATCGCATCGTCGCTATTGGTGCCTACGAAACCAGCTTCGACAAGCTCAAGGAGCGGATGACGCCAAAGGACACACATCGTGGGGCGCGGGTCCCCCTGCTGCTCGGACTCAAGGAGACGGCGAACGGAGCGCCGGCCGTGACAGAAGTCTTGGGAGGCGTTCGGCAGCGCTTGCTCGCGGGGGTGAAGAATGCGCCCGAGGACCCGGACAAGCTCTTCGCACTGGAAGCCTCCGAGCTCAAGAAGACGCTCGACCAGGTGCCGACGATTGACGCGAACGCAGCCACCACGCTCGCTCGTGCGTTCGACCGAGCGGCGACACAGCGTGGCCCCAACTAATCTAAAGCGCGATGAGATTAGGATGACTCGTCATCGCACTTTAGGTGTTGTTTGAGCGTGATCTCCGCGCAAACGCGTTCCGCGTTTATCGCGAGGGAACACCGCTCCACACTTTTCCGATATCATCCTCTAAACATCGCGCCCGTCGCTGGCGCATCAGGCTTCATTCCCGCTTGAAGCGCGTTGCGCTTTCGGTCCCCTCCAAGAGACTTCCGGCTTGCAATCAAGCGCAACAGTCGGCGGTGCAATAGCTGCGGATCATATGGCGGGGGCAGCGGTCCATTCTCGCAAAGCGACGTTGCCACATTGGCTGCGCGTTTGGGCGTACCGGTCAGGATCAGCGTAAGATGCGGCGCGTTGTTTCGGATCCAGTTCGCGATACCGAAGCCATCGCCGGCGAGCTCTACATTGCTCACAACGACTTCGGGAGTGAACGTGTCAGCCTCGATGAGCGCAATGGCTTCTTCCGCCGATCTGGCTTCCAGCACGCGATAACCACATCCGCGCAGGAACTCGGCGAGCGACATGCGCATCAGCACGTCATCTTCGGCGAGCAAGACGGTCCGCGTCTTCGTGTCTGGTCCTACGTCCATGCCGGCTAACCGGCGCAGCGCTGGAGTGTTCCTAGCCGTTCAGCAGGGATTTGACGCCTCTGATCACGTGGCCGACATCCCACGGCTTGGCGAAGAATTCATCGCAGAGAGCATCTTCCGGAGGTCGCTCCGAAGACGTAAGGGCGATCTTGAGATCGGGATGCGTGGTTCTAACAGCTTTCGCCAAACCAACGCCGTCCATCGAACCCGGCATGCGAACATCGCTCAGCAAGAGCGCCACGGCTATTCCCGACCCCAGGATTTCCAGGGCTTCGTCCGCATCGCCGCACTCGATGACGACCAACTCCGCGCCTCGCAGAACATCCGCGATCATTGAGCGGACCAGGACATCGTCGTCCACCACAAGTACCGGACGCTTCATGGAGCTGTCTGCGACCGGTTCCAGCATCCCGCCTGTGTTCACTTTCGCATCTGCCTCAGTAAGCTAGCATGAACCAAGTCGATCCCGACGACGAAGGTTCCGAGGCGCATCGGTAACTCCCTCGTGCAATAGCCATAGAATGGTCGAGTCGCCTTTAACTGGGTTAAGGGCAGCGTCCGCCACGCCAGTGGACCAACCGCAGGCCGCCCTCTGTCGGATTGAGGGTCATGGCTTCTTGTGATCTCTGCCTTTGGCCAACCACTCCAGCAACTCCAGCGCTGTATCGATTTGCTCGAGCTGACGCTCGGCTTGCTGGCGTGACACTTCCGACGCGCCACTCTCGAGCTGCTTGAGCAACTGTTGCCTTCGAGCAAGCAGATTTGTCACGGCTGACATGATCGGCAACCAGGGCCGACCTCCGACGTTCCTACGCCCGCGTGACAGCACCCGAGCCGATCGGTGCTGCCGCCCATCTGTGACGACAAGATCCAAGATGCCGGTGGCTCTGAAATTGGCGCCCTTCAAGCGAGCGCGTTCGGTCGGCCACGTGCAAGCAACGTCAGCTACTGTTCGGACTGTGGGAGATCGTCGAACACCTCGATCAGACGAAAGCGCTCGCACATCAGCATCATGTCCTCTTGGAATCGTCCGAGCCGGCCGAAATAAGTACGATGGGCACAAGCCCAATAGGCCAGGCTCCGATCGCCTTCCCCTTCATCGTAGGCAAAAGCGGCGTCGACTTCATGGAAGCGCCGATACGTGACCTCGGTGGTTTCGATGACACAGCGCGGTTCTCCGCGTCCGTCGAGCACGACCCAACGCTCACCGGGCGTCGAGGTGTTCGGCTCGTCTTCGGTGCTGCAAGTTGCGGTCTTGATGCCCTTGATGACCAGTTCGAGCAATGCATCGGCGAGCGCAGGACTGTCGCCGAACGCAAACGTCCGAAGGTGCCGATACCGTTCTGGGACTGTCTTGCTCATGGTCATCTCAACTGGCAATTTTGGAACGCTGTTTGCGCCCGTTCATTGCCACTCATGTTGCGCGCCGATGAAATGAAGATGAAAGCCGACCAATGCGAGGAGATGGCCAGCAGGGCCTCCGATCGCCTGACGGCGTACACTCTCCGGGAGTTGGCTGACCAATGGCGGACCATGGCCGTCCAGCTTGACGCGCTGGAGGGCGCCTCGGTCTATCGGGCGATACGGAACCGCCGGAGCGAATGAGGTGTGGCTCCCTGATCGCGCCAACCAAGGTGCGCCGTTGGCCATCCCGCTTTAGCACCCCAACCGATCGGCGATCCCGCCAAAGTCCTTGGCGACGATGTCCCACTTGCCGGTGGCTTCAAAGTCGACCTTTTGATGGGGGCCGTATTCGGTCGGCCGTGCCACGAACGCGGTCTTGAGGCCATTCTCCTGCGCAGCCGCAAGATCGCCGTTGTGGGCGGCGACCATCATCACCTCCTCCGGCTTGAGGCCGAGGAGGCGCGCGGCGCCGAGATAGGTTTCGGGATCGGGCTTGTAGTGCTCGAACAGCTCGGCGGACATCACGAGGTCCCAGGGCAGGCCAGCGAACTTCGCCATGTTGGTGAGCAGCGCGACGTTGCCGTTCGAAAGCGGCGAGATCACGAATTTTGTCTTGAGCCGCGTCAGGCCGGCGACGCTGTCGGGCCAGGGGTGGAGGCGATGCCAGCCCTTGGTGAGGTAATCGAGATCGGCTTCGTTAAGGCCCTTGATCGCGAACTTCTCGACCAGCTTCTCCAGCGAGCGGCGATGCAAGTCGTCGAGGATGACATAGCCGCGCTCGGGGTGCTTGCGCACGTCGTCCATCGAGGCGACGTACATCCCCCGCCATCCATCGACCAGCGCGGTCCAGTCGGCAGTGACGCCGCGGCCCTTGGCCCACCACATGAAGTCGGTGATCAGGCTGGTGCGCCAGTCGACGACCGTGCCGAACACGTCGAAGACGAGGGCTTTGACGGCGGAGAGATCGGACATGTGCGCTTCCCTCCTCGCTCTCATTCCGGGCTCGCGACTGCGTCGCGCCCCGGAATGACGGCAGTTGTTGTTGCCTTGCTCAGTCCAGATGGAACTTCTCGAGCTGCCGGTGCTCGGCCTTGATGTAGCGCACGGTGCCGGTGACCGAGCGCATCACGACGGTCTCGGTCTCGATCACGCCGTCCTTGCGGAACTTGACGCCCGAGAGCAGCGAGCCGGTGGTGACGCCGGTGGCGGCGAACAGGCAGTCGCCGCGCGCCATGTCCTCGATGCCGTAGATCATCTTGGGATCGTTGACGCCCATCTTGGCGGCGCGCTCGCGCTTCTCGTCGGAGTCAAGGATCAGGCGGCACTGCATCTGGCCGCCGATGCAGCGCAGCGCCACGGCGGCGAGCACGCCTTCCGGCGCGCCGCCAGTGCCGAGATACATGTCGACGCCGGTATTATCGGGGTCGGCGCAGTGGATCACGCCGGCGACGTCGCCGTCCGTGATGAGGCGCACGGCAGCGCCGGTCGAGCGCACACCCTGGATGATGTCGGCGTGGCGCGGACGATCGAGCACGAGGACGGTGATGCCTTCCGGCTTGACGCCCTTGGCCTTGGCGAGACGACGGACGTTATCGGCCGGCGAGGCATCGAGCTCGACGACGCCCTTGTCGTAGCCGGGACCGATCGCGAGCTTCTGCATGTAGACGTCGGGCGCGTGCAGGAGCGTGCCGCCATCGGCCATCGCCATCGTGGCGATCGAACCCGGCATGTTCTTGGCGCACAGTGTGGTGCCCTCGAGCGGGTCGACCGCGATGTCGACCTGGGGGCCAGCCTTGAGGCCGACCTGCTCGCCGATATAGAGCATCGGAGCCTCGTCGCGCTCGCCCTCGCCGATCACGATGGTGCCCTGGATCGGCAGCTTGTTGAGCTCGCGCCGCATCGCGTCGACCGCGGCCTGGTCGGCCTGCTTCTCGTTGCCGTGGCCGCGCAATCGCGCCGAGGACACCGCCGCCCGTTCCGTCACCCGCACGATCTCCAGCGTGAGAATGCGCTCGAGCAAGGCATGCGGGGGGACTTCAATATGGGTCGACATTGGCTCACTCCTTCAAAACCTAGCCCAAGCGGACATCTGTCCGCATCAATTCGTGACGCGTCGGTTCGGTTCGAACCGCTCTTTGTTTGAGCATGATCTTATCGGAAAACCGCTGCACGCTTTGCGCTAATGCGGCCATCCGGGTCCGGATCATGCTCTAGTTCTTCTCGATCCGGATCACCTGCGGCCGTCCGCTAATCACCTTGTCGTGCTGAACAGCGGCAAGCGCGCGGCGGACGGCGTCCTCATGGGTCGCATAGGTGATCAGGATGACGGGCACGGGCACAGCCTTGCCGCCGGTCTGCGCGGGGCCGCCATTGGGATGGCGCTGCACGATGGATTCGATCGAGATCTTCTGCTCGGCGAGCCTCGTGGCGATCGCAGCCGCAGTGCCCGGGAAATCACGCGCCAGCAGGCGGATGTAATAGCCGCCCTCGTGCCGCTCCATCGGCGCCTTGCTGGTATCCTGCAATTGCGCGACCGGCCGGCCGAACGGATTGGCGCGAATGCCGCGCGCTACGTCGGCGATGTCGGCGACCACGGCAGAGGCCGTCGCGGCACCGCCCGCACCGGGGCCGACCAACGTGATCGGCGGAATGCCCTCGCCATCTATCGTGACCGCATTGGTGACGCCCATCACCTGCGCAATCGAGGACGACTTTGGAACCATGGTCGGATGCACGCGCTGCTCGATGCCCTTGGCAGTGCGAACGGCAACGCCGAGCAGCTTGACGCGGTAACCGAGATCGGCGGCCGCGCGAAGATCTTCCGGAGCGATCGAGGAGATGCCTTCGACATACACCGCGCTTTGAGCAACTTTCGTGCCGAAGGCGAGGCTCGCCAGGATCGCGAGCTTCTGCGCGGTATCGTGGCCGTCGACGTCGAAGGACGGATTGGCCTCAGCATAGCCGAGCCGCTGCGCATCCTTCAGGCATTCGGCGAACGACAGGCCCTCCTGCTCCATCCGTGTCAGGATGTAGTTGCAGGTGCCGTTGAGGATGCCGTAGACGCGGTTGATACCGGTTCCGGCGAGACCTTCACGCAACGTTTTGATGACGGGAATCGCGGCGCCGACGGCTGCCTCGAAATTCAGCGCACCGCCGTGCTTTTCGGCGGCTTTCGCCAGCTTGATGCCGTGCTTGGCAAGGAGCGCCTTGTTGGCGGTGACGACGGACTTCCCGGCGCTCAGCGCCGCCTCGACCGCAGAGAGCGCGGGGTCGCTTGCGCCGCCCATCAGCTCGACGAAGCAGTCGATACCAGGATGGGTAGCGAGCGCGAGCGGATCCTTGGCCCATTCGACGCCGCGCAGATCGATGCCGCGCTTCTTCGCCTTGGAGCGCGCGGTGACGGCGACGACGCGAATGCCACGGCCGCTGCGGCCCGCGAGCACGCGGGCCTGGGTTTCAATCAAGCGGACAACTTCGGCGCCCACAGTGCCGAGCCCCGCGATACCCACTTTCAGGGGTGCGACCATAATGCTTCGAAAACCTGCCGGAAGGAATTAACGCCGATTGGCGAGCGGAACCACGTTGTGCAACGTTTCGATGCCGCTTTCAAGGAAGCGGCGCAGGCCGCGCGCGGCCTGCCTGATCCGTTGCTCGTTTTCCACCATGGCGATGCGGACATATCCTTCACCATGCTCGCCGAAGCCGACGCCGGGCGATACCACCACGCCGGATTTCTCGACCATCAGGGTCGCGAACTCCATGCTGCCGACGCTGCGGAAGGCTTCCGGCAGCGGCGCCCATGCGAACATCGACGCGTCCGGCGGCGGGATCTCCCAGCCCGCGCGGCCGAACGACTCCACCAGCGCGTCGCGGCGCTTGCGATAGGTGTCGCGCATCTCCTTGATGCAATCATCGGGGCCGTTCAGCGCCGCGGTCGCGGCAACCTGAACCGGCGTGAACGCGCCGTAATCGAGATAGGACTTCACGCGGGCAAGCGCTGCGATGACGCGCTCGTTGCCGACCGCAAAGCCCATGCGCCAGCCGGCCATCGAATAGGTCTTCGACATCGAGGTGAACTCGACGGTGACGTCCATCGCGCCGGGCACCTGGAGCACGGAGGGCGGCGGGTTGTTCTCGTCGAAATAGACCTCGGCGTAAGCGAGATCGGACAGAATCAGGATCTCATGCTTCTTCGCGAAGGCGACGAGGTCCTTGTAGAAGTCGAGGCTCGCGACATAGGCCGTCGGGTTCGAAGGATAGCAGACGACGAGTGCGAGCGGCTTCGGGATCGAGTGGACGATGGCCCGCTCGACCGCTTCGAAGAACTGCGGCGTCGGCTCCGACGGCACCGAGCGGATGACACCGCCCGCCATCAAAAAGCCGAAGGCGTGAATCGGATAGCTCGGATTGGGACAGAGGATGACGTCGCCCGGCGCGGTGATCGCCTGCGCGACGTTGGCGAAGCCCTCCTTCGAACCCAGCGTCGCGACGATCTGGGTGTCCGGATTGAGCTTCACACCGAAGCGGCGGGCGTAATAGCCCGCCTGCGCCTTGCGCAAGCCGGGGATGCCGCGCGAGGCGGAGTAGCGATCGGTGCGCGGCTTGCCGAGGGTCTCCTTGAGCTTCTCCAGCACATGCGGCGGGGCCGGCAGGTCCGGGTTGCCCATGCCGAGGTCGATGATGTCGGCGCCGGCGTTCCGCGCGGCCGCCTTGGCCCGGTTGACCTGTTCGAATACGTAAGGCGGCAGACGGCGGATACGGTAAAATTCTTCCATGGGTTCCAGGCTCCGAGCAACCGGCCAGGGCAGAATCGGGCGGCCTCGACACTACAATCGAGAGGATACCGGACCCTGCCTGAAAATCGCTCCAAATCAAATGCTTAGAGCAAGATCCTTAAGGCAGGGACTGAACTCCCTCACCCTGACTTTCGGCTGAATGAGGTCTTTTAGCACGGAGACGCGGACGCGCCAGCGATTACGTTGGCGCGGGGGTTGCTTAAGCTCGGGGCTACTTGGATCGGAATTACTTGCCGTTCGCATCCTTGGCCGCCGCCGCGGCCTGGCGGTCGCGCGCGGCGGCCAGCTCGGCTTCGATCTTGGCGCGCTGATCCGGCGGGATCACCGCCTCGTCGCGCGCCGGCGGCAGATCATGCACCGGCAGATAGCCACCCGCCTCTTTCGGATGCGGCTGCGTGTCAGCGGGCGTCAAGTCAGCAATCTGGCTTGAACATCCGCCGAGCGTAAACGCAATGATGAGCAGCGCGCACGGCGCAAGCCGCCTCGTCTGTCGGTCCCTCAACGCCAACACTGGGAATCCCCTACTCGTCCCAACAGCACGGCCGGTGGAGCTTACTCCAACAGCCAGCCTCAGCTCAAACCATTGCTGCCCTCAATGGCGTGAGCCGACCACATCCAAGGCCCCTGACGCCGTGGTGAACCCTGATTGTGACAGAACCAAGAACTATATCGCAGTGCAGCACATGTTCGCGCACGATTAACCCTAGATGGTGCGAGCTTCGCGGTGACGAACGCGGTTTGAATCGTTACTGTTCTCGTCATGAGTACCGTCACGACCGAAACGCCCACACCCGAGAAGACGTTCGATGCGGAAGCCTTCGCGATGAACGTCGCGCGGGCGATGGAAAGCGGAGGCAAGGCGCTTGCCGCCTATCTCAAGCCGCGCGAAACCGGCGAGGTCCAAGACCGGCCGCCGCCCGAACTGACCGAGATGGTCAAGACGTTCACTGCGGTCGCTCAATACTGGCTGTCAGATAACGCACGGTCCTCGGAGCTCCAGACGCGGCTTGCCAAGGACTATCTCGACCTCTGGGGCTCGGCGGCCCGGCGCATGGCCGGCGAGGACGCGCCGCCCGCGATCGTGCCCTCGCCCCGCGACAAGCGCTTCGCCGATCCGGAATGGAAATCGAACCAGTTCTTCGATTTCATGATGCAGCTCTATCTGCTCACCACCAAGCGCGCGCATGAACTGGTTGACGACGCCGACGGCCTCGATCCGCACACCCGCCGCAAGGCGGAGTTCTACATGCAGCAGCTCACCAACGCGCTGTCGCCGTCGAATTTCGTGCTGACCAATCCGGAGGTGCTGCGCGAGACGGTCGCAAGCTCCGGCGACAATCTGGCGCGTGGCCTGCAAATGCTTTCCGAGGACATCGCGGCCGGCAAGGGCATGCTGAAGATCCGCCAGTCCAATCCGGACAATCTCGAGCTTGGCGTCAACATGGCGACGACGCCCGGCAAGGTGATCTACCAGAACGAGATGATGCAGCTCATCCAGTATGAGCCCACCACCGAGAAGGTGCTGCGCACACCGCTCCTGATCGTGCCGCCCTGGATCAACAAGTTCTACATTCTCGATCTCAAGCCGGAAAAATCCTACATCAAATGGTGCGTCGATCAGGGCATCACGGTGTTCGTGATCTCCTGGGTCAATCCGGACAAGCGGCTCGGCGACAAGAGCTGGGAAGACTACATGAAGGAAGGCCCGCTCAAGGCGATGGACGTGATCGAGCGGGCGACCGGCGAGATGAAGGTGCACACCGCGGGCTATTGCGTCGGCGGCACGATGCTCGCGACCACGCTGGCCTGGCTTGCCGAGAAGCGCCGCCAGCGCGTTGCTTCGGCGACGTTCTTCGCGGCGCAGGTCGACTTCACCCATGCCGGCGATTTGCTCGTTTTCGTCGACGAGAACCAGATCTCGGCGCTCGAACACGACATGAAGACCGCCGGTGTGCTCGAAGGCTCCAAGATGGCGATGGCCTTCAACATGCTCCGCTCCAACGACCTGATCTGGTCCTATGTCGTCAGCAACTATCTGAAGGGCCAGCAGCCGAGCGCCTTCGACCTCCTGCACTGGAATTCGGACGCAACCCGCATGACGGCGGCGAACCATTCCTATTACTTGCGCAACTGCTACCTGGAGAACCGGCTGTCGACGGGCAGCATGGTGCTCGACAACACGCTGCTCGACCTCTCCAAGGTCAAGGTGCCCGTCTACAATCTCGCCACCCGCGAGGACCACATTGCGCCGGCCGAATCGGTGCTCTACGGCTCGCAGTTCTTTGGCGGTCCGGTGAAATATGTGCTGTCGGGCTCGGGCCACATCGCTGGCGTCGTCAACCCGCCTGCTTCGAACAAGTACCAGTACTGGACCAATGACAACATCAAGGACGTCAACGTCGCGCAGTGGATGAAGGGCGCAGAGGAGCACAAGGGCTCGTGGTGGCCGGACTGGCGCGAATGGCTGGGTGGGCTCGACCCCGAGGAGGTGCCGGCGCGTCCCGTCGGCAGTGCGGCGGTGCCGCCGATCGAGGACGCACCCGGCAGCTACGTCCGCGTTCGCGCGTAGCGGAATCTTTCGCGCTTTTGTATAAGCTCCCTCTTCGACACGGCGAATAAAGTGGGGATCGGACTATGACGCGCGAATTGTTCTGGCTGACCTTGACGGTGATCCTGACCGGCATCCTCTGGATCCCCTACATCATCAACCGCTGCCAGGTCCGCGGCCTCTCGGGCGCGATGGCCAATCCCTCGCGGGGCGACAAGCCGCATGCCGAATGGGCGAACCGGCTGATGTTCGCGCATGACAACGCGGTCGAGAACCTCGTGATCTTTGCACCGCTGGTGCTGATCCTGAACGCGATCGACTACTCGAGCAAATGGACGGTGCTGGCCTGCGCCGTCTACTTCTGGGCCCGCGTCGCGCATCTGATCGTCTACGCGCTGGGACTTCCGGTGTTCCGCACCCTCGCGTTCACCGTCGGTTTCATCGCCCAGGCCGTGCTGGCGCTGGCGATCTTCCAGTTGCTCTGATCGAACGACCGTTGCGACGTCATTCCGGGGCGGTGCGCAGCACCGAACCCGGAATCTCGAGATTCCGGGTTCGCGCTGTGCGCGCCCCGGAATGACGACAATCCCTACTCCTCCGGCAATCCCAGCATCAGCCGCATGTTCTGCACGGCCGCACCCGAGGCGCCCTTGCCGAGATTGTCGAGGCGCGCGACCAGCACCGCCTGGTGGTACTTGTCGCTGGCGAAGACGTAGAGCTCGAGCTGGTTGGTCTCGTTGAGCGCCTCCGGCTCGATCCGCCCCGCCTTGGTTGCTTCGTTTTGAAGCGGCATCACCGAGACGTATTTCGAGCCGGCGTAGCGCTTGGCGAGCGCGGCCTGCAGATCGGCTCCGCCAGGCTTGCCCGGCAGCGTGTCGAGCTGGAGCGGCACCGAGACCAGCATGCCCTGCCGGTAGTTGCCGACCGAGGGAATGAAGATCGGCCGCCGCGTCAGGTTCGAATAGAGCTGCATCTCCGGCAGATGCTTGTGCTCGAAGCCGAGGCCGTAGAGCTCGAAGGATGGTGCGCTGCCGTCCTCGAAGCTCGCGATCATCGACTTGCCCCCGCCGGAATAGCCGCTCACCGCGTTGACGGTGACGGGATAGTCCTGTGGCAAGAGGCCGGCATCGACGATCGGCCGCAGCAGCGCGATCGCGCCGGTCGGATAGCAGCCGGGATTCGAGACCTTTTTGGCGGCCTTGATCTTGCCAGCCTGATCGGGCGTGAGCTCGGCAAATCCGTAGGCCCAGTCGGGCGCGACACGATACGCGGTCGAGGCGTCCAGCACTTTCGGAGCCGCGGCGCCCATGCCGTCGACCAGCGCGACCGTCTCCTTCGCGGCGTCGTCGGGCAGGCAGAGAATGACGAGATCGACCTCCTCCATCAGCGCCTTCTTGGCCGCGGGATCCTTGCGCTTGTCGTCGGCAATCGTCTTCACCGCGACGTCGCCCTGCAGCTTGAGCCGCTCGTTGATGCCAAGGCCGGTCGTGCCGGAGCCGCCGTCGACGAAGACGACCGGCTTCTTGGTGGCAGCACCGACCGTCGGGGCTTGTTTGGTCTCAGCGAGGCTCATGTCGCGCTCCTTTCGAGCTTGTTCGTGTCATCTGCAATGACTTGATCAGTGAAGATTTGCGGCCGCGTCTGCCGCATCAATCGTGAAATCGCTTTCGCGTCGGCATCGCCATCGCCGAGCGCATTTGCGATCGCGGCGAAGTCGGCTTCGGACTTGTGCTGGTTGAGCTTGAAGCTGCCTTCGACCTCTTCAACCGTCATGACCAGACCCACGATCGCCTTCTTCATCGCCTCGAGTCGCCCCGCTGCCATCTTCGCCGAGGTCCATGGCTTCTTCGGCAGCAGCCACTCCTCGAACTTGGCACTGAGCGTGTCGATCTGCACGCTGAGCTCCACGTCCGACAAGACCCGCACGGGCCCGGTCAGATGCACCGACTGGTAGAGCCAGGTCGGCACCTGGTCCGGCGAGACGTACCAGTCCGGCGATACATAGGCATCCGGACCATTGACCGCGAGCAGCCAGGACGTCGCCCCGTCCGCAAGTTTTACCAGCGGATTGTGACGGGCAACATGAAAGGCGGCGTGCGGCGTGCCGTCGGCGGCGTAGCTCACATAGAACGGCAATTGTGACGCGATCGGCCTGGTGCCGTCCCACGCGCAGATGGTGCCGAAGCCGCGCTCGTCCGCAAGCTTGAGGCTCGCGGCGCGGTCCCGCTTGAAAAAGGGCGGTGTATACATCGTGGTCTCCTGCCGGGGCTCCTTGTAGGGGCCGCCGGATCAGATCGCGCTGACAGGAGAGAGAATGCCGCGGATCGGATCCAGCGGCAAAGGCGATGATCTCAAACGCGATCGACCGCCCAAACCGCTAAAGTGCGGCGGCGGCGACGGGCGAACAGAATGGTCGCAGCGTTGATCATGGCGCGCCGCTATAAGGCCATATCGGCTGGACGTCAAGGTTTGGAACTGTCGTTCGGGGCCGCCGGAGCGTGGATCCGGCGTGACCGGCGATCGCAAACGGCTAGCGTCACATCGCCGTCGTTACCATCTGGCCATGCCGAGACGGCCGAAGAGCGCCTCCCAAAAGGAGCCTCCCCGGGTCAACTCGTACAAGTGAGCGCTTGCCTGCTCGTTCCCGAGATCGGATGCCTTGCTGTACCATTTGATCGCCTGCCGAGTATCCTTGGCCACGCCCGTGCCGCTCTCATATGCCCAACCCAAATTGTATTGAGCCAACCCGTCGTTCTGCTCGGCGGCCTTGCGCAGCAGCGATATGCCCTTGGTGAAATCTTGCGGCACGCCTTCGCCCTTGATGTGCAGGAGGCCGAGGTTCGTCTGCGCGAACGTCAATCCCTGTTCAGCGGCCCTCGAAAACAGATCGACGGCCAAAGCATAGTCCTGGGGAACACCGCGTCCGTCCCGGTACATGGCTGCAAGGCGGGACTGGCTATAGGCGTTGCCCTGATCTGCGGCCTTGGCGTACCAGTCGGCTGCCTGCTTCTCGTCCCGAGCCGTCCCGAGGCCGATCTCGTAGACGTAAGCCAGATTCGCCTGTCCGTACGCGTCGCCCTGTTCGGCCGACAGGCGAAACCATTTGATCGCCTCCGCGCCGTCGCGCTTTGTTCCGCTCCCGTCCCGGTACATCACCCCCAGATAGGACTGCGCACGTGCGCTGCCCATTTCGGCCAGCGGCTTCAATCGCTCCATCGCGCCCACAAAATCATGAGCGAGATATGCGCTCACGCCGTCCCTGAAGTCGGCGCCGACATCGACGACGGAGGCTCCCTCTTTCGGGGTCAGCCCGATCAGCCCGTATTTGAACTCGTCGAGCTTATCAAACCCCTTCTCGATCGCCTGGGCAAACTCCGCCGGGCAGACCGGCGCATCGAACGTCAGGCGAAAAACGGCGTTGGAGCGAATGGTTCGGCCATCGACGTCAATCGTGCCGCTGACGTCGATCCGGCCATGGACGGCTCCATAACCCGTCCGCCCCTCGAACGTGGCCGAATAGTCGACGGGTGCCGGTTTCTCGTAGAAGAAGATGTTCTCGGGGACCGCCAGCGAAGCGGTCTCGCGATATTCCATCGGCCGGCAAACAAACGGCCGGCCGTTCGTCTGGCGGGCAGCCAACCGCAGCAGCGGCCGCCTTGGATCAGTCAACGGCAACATCCTGACGCGCGCGGGCCGATCGAGATCGACGGCCTTGCTGATCTGAAACGTCGATGTGATCGCGTAGTTGTCCGAGAGGTCGCGGGGATTTGGATAGGTGTAGTCGCCGCTGCCGGTCAGGCCGGCCTGCTCGATCAGGCGCTTGGCGGTCATCCGCCGGTCTGCATCATCCAATCCCTGTGCGACCACACGTCCGAGTTGCGCGCCGACGCCCGTGCCGGACAGGATCGACCGTGCTTCGCGTTTGCCGTCGCGATCGAGGACGTAGTCCGTCTCCGCAGAGAGCCGGAAGCGTGCCGGGTCGCTCATCGGGATGCGTCCCAAGGTGCCCTTGTCGATGTTGAGGACCGGCTTGCCCGCGAGATCCGGCGGCAGTGAGCCGAAGGCGAAGAGTGAGGCGGTCGGGTCGAGATATTGATCGATCTCCGGGACATAGGCGATCGCGTGATCGAAATTCGGCGTAGCAATTTCGGTGAGCGTATACCTTGCGTCAGAGTTCACCGCGACGAGATTGGCCTCTATGCCTTGGGCAGCGAGCAACGCCTTGAACAGCGTCGCGTGCGCCTTGCAATCGCCGTAGCGCGACGCAAGCACGGCCACGGCCGGCTGCGACGTCCAGCCGCCGTCCTCAAGCCCAATTCCGACATAGCGGATGTTGCGCGCGACCCAATTATAGATGCGCTCGATTTTCGCGCGCGAGTCCATGGCATCGCCTGCGATCTCCCGCGAAAGTCTCGTGATCTTCTCGTTCGGTCTTGCCATGGGCGCGTTGCGGGCGTTCAGCGCCGCCGCGAAAGCGGAATAGTCGGCAAATGTGCTCACCTCGAAACGCGCGGCGTATGAGAGAGTCTCATCGTCGATCTGGCCGGGCCTCGGCGTGTCTTGCCGAAAGCGCCCGCGATGAACGATGCGATCGTTGATCCTCTCTTCCGAGTGCTCGACATTGCGCAGCGCGATCCGCAGCGGCCTGGATGACGGACCGTCCACGATCACTTCGAGCACTTCCGGCGGTTGGCCTGCCGGCTCGCTCCAGACGCGCGCGAACTCGCCTGGAAATCTCGCCTGCTTTGTCTTGTAAACCAGACGCCCGCGGATGCTGTCGCCGGGCGCAACGTGCGGAAAGGCGATGATCCTGTTGCGGACCTCGTCGAAATAGGGCGAAGAGGAATCTGTCGAGGCCGGTTGATCGCGAATGGCCCGCTCGTCGACCGCGGCCACGCTGCCATCTGCCTTGTGGGTGGCAAGCTCCGTTGACGACAATTCGTCAAAATAGCTGTTGTACTGAAAGCTCTGCTGCGCGATCGCCTCGGCGCCCTTCTCGTCCAGCGCCTTGATCTCGAATTCGAAGACCTCGTTGCTCAGCCCGGTCTCGTCGAATGTAATGGTATGACGGGCCAACGTTCGCCGCCAACCCGGATCGATCCAGCCGGGCCTCGCGTCCGAGCTTGATGCTTCCGCGGCATACGATTTCATGTTTGGCGACAGGAGGAGCAATACCGCCAGGAATGCTGAATAAATTCGTACGATCATCTGTTGAGCGCTCGGCCGATCAATTCCGCAGCTCAACTAGCAAGCGAAGATTACCGGCGGCACTCCCAGAAAGAACGTTTTTTAAGTTTCTCCGGTCCCGATGGTCCGATTTGCTCACGAGCCAGCTCGTTCACACCAGCCGCCTCGTTCACACCAGCCGCAAGATCCACTCCATGATCTTGGCCATCACATCACCGAACAACAGCAGCGCCGCCGCCCAGATCAGGGCCGAGACAAAGTTGGCAGCCTGAAAGCTCCAATACGGCATTTCGAAAATGCCGGCGGCGAGCGGCACGGAGGCGCGCAAGGGGCCGAAGAAGCGGCCGATGAAGATGCTCGGCACGCCCCAGCTCCGCACGAAGGCCTCCCCGCGCGGCAGGATTTCCGGATAGCGCGACAACGGCCACATCTGCGCGACCTGCTCCTTGTAGCGGAAGCCGAACCAGTATGAGACCCAGTCGCCGAGGGCTGCCCCGATCGCACCCGCAATCCACACCGGATAGAAGCTGATGCCGCTCACTCCGATCAGGGCGCCGATCGCAACCAGCGCGCCCCAGGCCGGGATCAGTAGCGAGATGAAGGCGAGCGATTCACCGAATGCCAGAAGGAACACGATCGGTGCCGCCCAGACCTGGTGAACACGCACGAAGTCGGCCAGTGCGTGCGCATACTGCTCCATTGCCAAAAATGCCTTCCCCGCCCCACCGCGCGTCCTGGATCGTGAAAAGGACTGGTAAGCCAACGCCTTGCGTGACATCAAGTCACAAAGACCGGCTCGGGAGGAGCCACGATGTCAAATTGCCGGGAACAAAGGGCCCGGGTGGCGTAAAATCGCCGGGATTGGCCCGCAACGACACCTGCGACCGGTGCAACGGTCACTTTTTTAGGCCAGCCGTGGCATAGTCGGCCTAACCGATTCGCCGCCTCCGCGGCCCTCAAAACGCATCAAGACATATGTCCAAGCAATTGAAAACCAAAGCAAAAGACGACCTGTTCGGCGGCTCTGAGCCAAAGCCCCGCGCCCCCGCCAAGGCGGCCTCGCGCGCGAGCGGCGGGGAAGCCGATTACACCGCAGCCGACATCGAGGTCCTCGAAGGCCTGGAACCGGTCCGGCGCCGGCCCGGCATGTATATCGGCGGCACCGACGAGAAGGCGTTGCACCACCTCTTTGCCGAGGTCATCGACAACTCGATGGACGAGGCGCTTGCCGGGCACGCGACCTTCATCGAGGTCGACCTGAGCGCGGACGGTTTTCTCACGGTCACCGATAACGGCCGCGGCATCCCGATCGATCCGCATCCAAAATTCCCGAAGAAGTCGGCGCTCGAAGTCATCATGTGCACGCTGCATTCGGGCGGCAAGTTCGACTCCAAGGTCTACGAGACCTCGGGCGGTCTGCATGGCGTCGGTATCTCCGTCGTCAATGCCCTCTCCTCGCGCCTCGAGGTCGAGGTGGCGCGCAGCCAAAAACTCCATCGCATGACGTTCGAGCGTGGGCACCCGAAGGGCAAGCTCGAGGATCTCGGAAAGGTCAGCAACCGCCGCGGCACGCGCGTGCGTTTCAAGCCCGACACCGACATCTTTGGCGCCAAGGCGGCGTTCAAGCCGCAGCGCCTGTTCAAGATGACGCGTTCGAAAGCCTATCTGTTCGGCGGCGTCGAGATCCGCTGGAATTGCGCGCCCGAGCTCCTGAAGGGTGTCGAGGACGTGCCGGCGGAAGCGACGTTCCACTTCCCCGGTGGGTTGAAGGACTATCTCGCCGCCGCGATCCATGCCGACACGCTGGTGCATCCCGACATCTTCTCCGGCAAGTCGGGCCGCAACGGCGCGCACGGCGCCTGCGAATGGGCTGTGGCATGGACTGCTGACGCCGACGGCTTCCTGTCCTCCTACACCAACACCGTGCCAACGCCCGATGGCGGCACGCACGAATCCGGCTTGCGCAGCGCGCTGCTGCGTGGCCTGAAGGACCACGCTGAGCGCGTCGGCCAAGGCAAGCGCGCGGCCTCCGTCACCTCGGAAGACGTGATGGTAGGCGCGGCCGTGATGCTCTCGGTGTTCGTGCGCGAGCCGGAATTCCAGGGCCAGACCAAGGATCGTCTCGCCACCGCCGAAGCGCAGCGCATCGTCGAGCAGGCGATGAAGGATCCGTTCGACCACTGGCTCTCCGGCAATCCGAACCAGGCCAACAGGCTGCTCGACTTCGTGATCGATCGCGCCGAGGAGAGACTGCGCCGTCGCCAGGAAAAGGAAACCGCGCGCAAAACCGCCGGCAAGAAGCTGCGCCTGCCCGGCAAGCTCGCCGACTGCACCGATGCGGGCACGGAAGGCTCCGAGCTCTTCATCGTCGAGGGCGACTCGGCCGGCGGCAGCGCCAAGCAGGCGCGCGACCGCAAGACCCAGGCCGTGCTGCCGCTGCGCGGCAAGATCCTCAACGTCGCCTCTGCCGGCAAGGACAAGCTGACGGCAAATGCCCAGCTCGCCGACCTCGTACAGGCGATCGGCTCCGGTACGCTCGCGCAATATCGCGAAGAGGATCTGCGCTATCAGCGCATCATCATCATGACCGACGCCGACGTCGACGGCGCCCATATCGCCTCGCTGCTGATCACCTTTTTCTACCGGCAGATGCCGCGACTGATCGACGAGGGCCACCTCTTCCTTGCAGTGCCGCCGCTCTACAAGCTGACGCACGGTTCCAAGTCGGTCTACGCCCGCGACGATGCCCACAAGGAAGTGCTGCTCAAGAGCGAGTTCAATGCCAACGCCAAGGTCGAGGTGAACCGCTTCAAAGGTCTCGGCGAGATGATGCCGGCGCAGCTCAAGGAAACCACAATGGACCCGGCCCGGCGGACGCTCCTCAAGGTGGTCCTGCTTGCCGACGATCGCGACACCACAGCCGATTCGGTTGAGCGACTCATGGGCACCAAGGCGGAGGCGCGGTTTGCCTTCATTTCGGACAAAGCCGAATTCGCCAGCGAGGACCTGCTCGACGTCTAGTCTAGAGCGGCCCGTCGACGTCCATAGCCGGACTTAATTCCGGCTATGTCTATGAAATATCACAACTTCTCTGGATGATGCAACCTTGGTTCCACGCTCAGAGCATGGGCCGCCGGTCGCGGCAAGGTATTAGCCCTCGCGAAACGACGGGATCGGCGGCCCGATTCGGTCGAGCGACTCATTGGACGCCAAGGCGGAGGCACGGTTTGCGCTGCTTTCGAACGAAGCCGACGTCGCCGGGAAGGAGATGCCGGAAGCGCGAGGCCGCCTCCCTTCCTAAGCTACTGATCCAGCGACAAAATCCGCTGCGACCGGAGACCCCGAACGAAGTGTGTCCTCCGTACAACTGCGGAGGGTTTTCCGGCGGTTGTGTCTGCGCCGCAACAGCTTTTCGACATGAACCGGCTATAGTCCGGACATCAGATTTGACTTGGAACGGCGCTCGCGCCTTGGCACGCAGACCAAAGTTGGGGATTTGGATATGAATAAGATTGTACTCGCTCTGACGGCGGTCGTTGCGATGACAGGTGCGGCTTCCGCGGCTGACTTGGCTGCGCGGCCCTACACCAAGGCCCCGGTGGTTGCGGCTCCGGTCACCAGCTGGACCGGCTGCTATCTCGGCGGCGGCGGCGGCGGCGCGATGACCAACAACGACAACAACCTCGTCGATCCCGTGACCGGCGCTGCCTTGAATGCGAACCAGACGAACGGTGCGCGTGGTTGGTTTGGCACGGTTCAGGGTGGTTGCGACTACCAGTTCCAGAACTGGGTGGTTGGTGGTTTCGCTGACTACGATTTCATGGACATCCACGGTGACACCACTCTGGGCACGGGCTTCTTCACCGGCCGACAGAAGCAGGATTGGCAATGGGCCGTGGGCGCTCGCGTCGGCTATCTGGTTCTGCCGCAATTGCTCACCTACGTTTCGGGCGGTTACACTCAGGCGCATTGGAAGTCGACCGACCTGACCGCGTTCGGGTTTGGCACGCCGTCATTCACCTCGCCCGGCTTCACCAAGGGCGGCTGGTTCATCGGCACTGGCGACGAATACGCGCTGACCACCTTCCTGCCCGGCCTGTTCTGGAAGACCGAGTATCGCTACTCCGAGTTTGACAGGCAGAACAGCCCCATCAACGATTTCACGACCGGTACCTTCACTGGCGTCAACACGACCCAGAAGCTCCGCGAGCACAGCGTGCGCAGCGAGCTGGTCTACCGCTTCAACTGGGGTGGCCCGGTGGTCGCCAAGTACTGATCTGATCTCGATACGAGAGTTTCAAAAGCCCCGGCATCGTCCGGGGCTTTTTCGTTGTGACACACCCTCGTCAGGACACCCCCGCCCTGACGCCCGAAGCCTAAACCGTCATGTCAGTCCGTGGAAACGCGTTGCTGTTGTGTCGGAACAGCAACAGCATTCTTCGGGGAACTGGCTATAAGCGACCTATCGGTTGAATCGTTTCCGGGGCACTCGCGCTCCCTTGCTGGGGTGGAATTCGAAATGAAGAAGTTTGTGTTTGCTTTCGCGGCGATCGCGGCAATGACGGGCGCAGCCTCGGCGGCTGACCTCGCGGCGCGGCCCTACACTAAGGCTCCGGTGGCTGTTGCTCCGGCTGTCAACTGGACCGGGTGCTACGTCGGTGCCGGCGGTGGCGGCGCGATGACCAACAACGATCGCAGCAATACCTACGACGCGACGACCTTCGTGCCGGTCACCAGCACTCCTAATGTCACGAACGGTGCGCGCGGCTGGTTCGGTACCGTCCAAGGTGGCTGCGACTACCAGTTCGCGGGAACCAACTGGCTGGTCGGTGGCTTCGCGGACTACGACTTCATGGATGTGAAGGGCGACGTCGGGATCGATGGTTTCTTCGTGCCTCCCTCCACTGGAAGCCAGAAGCAGGATCAGCAGTGGGCTGTCGGCCTCCGCGTGGGTTATCTGGTCCTCCCGCAATTGCTGACCTACGTGTCAGGCGGCTACACGCAGGCGCACTGGAAAAGCACGGCCCTAACGTCCGCCTTCTTCCCGGGTGGAACGGCAAGCCTGGGCGGAGCGACGAAGGGGGGCTGGTTCATCGGTACGGGCGACGAATATGCTCTGACGAGCTTCCTGCCCGGACTGTTCTGGAAGACCGAATACCGCTACTCCGAGTTCGATCGCGCCAATGTCACCATCGACTATACCGGGTTCGGCGGCCCCGCCACCGGCTTCGGCGAGTCCCAGAAGTTCCGCGAGCACAGCGTGCGCAGCGAGCTGGTCTATCGCTTCAACTGGGCCGGCCCGGTGGTCGCCAAGTACTGAGCCGATCAAGTACTGATCCGAGCTCGATGCGAGATCTCAAGAGCCCCGGCATCGTCCGGGGCTTTTTCTTTGCGGCCCTCAATTCCGCAGGCTTGCTTTCAGCGATTGGGGGTATCTCGAAGCGGCTTCTCGATCTCTGCCCAATCAGCCTCCGTGATCGCCTCGCTGCGCGCGTCGCGACGGTGTCCTCCCTCTTCCTCGCTGCTCCGTCAGCCCGGCGGCCATTGTCTCCACACCAAAGCTACGGCTAGTCTGGTCCAACGGTCTCGCGACCGCCGACATCGTCGATGCCGCGGCGCGACAGAAGCAGACCAACCGGAGGGGACCGTATGCGCAGATTTCTGCTGACCGCAGGCCTGTTTGCGACCGCCCTGGGTCTGATCTGGATCGGACAGGGCACGGGGACGTTTCCCTGGCCGCGATCGAGCTTCATGGTCAACCAGCTGCAATGGGCCGGCTATGGCGCGGCCATGGCCGGTTTCGGACTGGTCCTGATCTGGGAAAGCAGCCAGTAGAAGAAACCAAACAAGAAAAGGACACAGCATGACAGCCAGCCGGTTCGATCTTCACGGCAAGGTCGCGATCGTCACGGGAGGCAATGGCGGCATCGGGCTCGGCATGGCCCGCGGGCTTGCCGATGCCGGCGCCGACATCGCCGTCGTTGGACGCAACGAAGCGAAGTCGAAAGCGGCGGTCGAGGATCTCCGCCAGCGCGGCATCAAGGCAATCGTAGTCGCGACCGACGTCACCGACAAGGCCGCGGTCGAGGCGATGGTCGCGCATGTCGCAAAGGAGTTCGGCCGCATCGACATCCTCGTCAACAATGCCGGCATGAGCATACGCAAGCCGCCGCAAGACCTCGAGCTCGAGGAATGGAGCAAGGTGATCGACACGAATCTCACCAGCGCCTTCGTGTGCTCGAAGGCGGCCTATCCGGCGCTGAAGGCGTCCGGCCGCGGCAAGGTGATCAATATCGGCTCGATGATGTCGATCTTCGGTGCGAGCTTTGCGCCGGCCTATGCGGCGAGCAAAGGCGGCATCGTGCAGTTCACGCGCGCCTGCGCCAACGCCTGGGCGGGCGACAACATCCAGGTCAACGCGATCCTGCCAGGCTGGATCGACACCGATCTCACGCGCGGCGCACGTGAGCAGGTCAACGGGCTGCACGAGCGCGTGCTTGCGCGCACGCCCGCAGGACGCTGGGGCCATATCGACGACTTCGCCGGCATCGCGGTGTTCCTGGCATCATCCGCGTCCGACTTCGTCACCGGCGCGGCGATCCCCGTCGATGGCGGCTTCTCGGTGATGGCTTGAGATCCAGACACGCATGAAAAAAGCCCCGGCCAAGGCCGGGGCTTTGCATCAGACGATCGTCAAGCCGACATCAGTATCTGGCGACCACCGGTCCGCCAAAATGATAGTTGATCTTGACCCGTGCCACGTGCTCGCGGTCGTCAAATCGCGCGGTACTCGTATTGAAGAAAAAGCCACCTGCCGGCGCCAGCGTGAGCGTCGTCCTGCCAAGGTCGACATAGAGGTATTCGGCCCCGACCGACCAATTCCTCGCGAACAGCCATTCGGCGCCTGCGCCCACAGTCCAACCGACGCGCGTCGTGTCGTCGCTGACCGTACGACACGTTCCCGAGGGAGCAACCGGACAGGCGACGCCCGGGGCAAGGACTTCCGTCATCGAGTGCTTCACAGCGCCAACGGCGAGACCGCCGGTTGCGTAGACCAACCAGTTGCCGCCGGTATAGCCGATACGGCCACGAACTGTGCCGAGAGCACCCTGCTCAGAGCGGAAATAGGCGGTGTCCGTTGCGACAGTGCCCATGGGTGCTCCGGCCGCAGGGTTGTTCCCGAACTGGACGAAGCTGTGCTGGATGAGTTGTTGCCAGGCACCGTCACCCTCGATACCGACGACCCAAGTTCCGATCTGCCAGTTGTAGCCAATCTGCGCACCGCCAATAAAACTGCTCGGACGCGAGCAGTTGGTCGAGAGGTCGAAGGGATTGGCGCCCACGAGGACAGGGGCCGCTATACCTGCGGGTGAACCACAGAACGTGAAGATGTTGCCCGGCGTCGTGAACGGCATGTCATAGCCGAGTCTGTTGTCCGACCACGCCCCACCGAAATTGCCTCCGATATAGAAGCCGGTCCATGTCCAGACTTCCGGAAGCGGAACGGGTGTTGCCTTGACGGCCATATCTGCCGCCGATGCGGTTCCGACAATTCCTGCGGAGAAGAGTGACGCTGCGAGCGCCCAGCCCAAGCGATACTTCATTTATTCCCCCTGCAAAAAATTCATGAAAAAGCGAATTTAATTCCAGGAGAAAGGATAGCTTTCTTGACCCGATCAAACGAGTTGGAACCCTGGGCGCCGCTCCGCCTCGCTTCGCTTTTTCAGCTGACGTGGCGCGCTGGCAACATTCAGCAACACTTCAGCGGTAAAATAAGCTGCGATAGGTCAATAGCTCGCACCTAACTGTTGTGCAAAAAACAAAAAGCCCCGGCCGATGCCGGGGCTTTCCGCTCCATTGCCGAAGCGACTGAGTCTCAGTAGCGCGCGATGACGGGCGCGTCGAACTTGTAGCTCGCACGCACCACCGCCCACTGGATGTCGCGCGGCTTGGCGTCGAAGGTGTAAGTTCCCGCGGCCGTGCCGGCGAGCTGATAGGTCTGGCTCGTGAAGGCGGCGTAGTTGTATTCGACACCGACGATCCAGTTGCGGGTGATACCGTATTCCCAGCCGGCGCCGACGGTCCAGCCGCTGGCCCAGTGAGTCTGGCCACCCGCGCCGGTCGCCACGCCAACAGTGTCGGAGACAGAGAGACGGTTGTTTGCGCCGGCGTAGCCGCCCTTGATGTAGAACAGGTTGTTCTGCACGGCGAAGCCAGCACGACCGACGATCGTCGCCAGCACGTTGGTGCGCCAGCTGAACTGATCGTCCAGACCGACGCCGAACACCGTGTTATTGACAGTGCCGTGGTTGTCGAGCCCGGAGATCGTGCCCTCGAGGCCGAACACGTAATTGCTGGCCTGCCAGTTATAGCCAATCTGCGCACCGCCGATGAGGCCGGAGCCACGCTGGCGAAAACCCTCGCCCGGCGAAAGATCGCCGAATGCCGTGGTGTTCGCGCTGTTGATGAACTGCTCGTTGGTCCAGGCGCCACCGATGTGGCCGCCGACATAGAACCCCGTCCAGTTGAAGAGCGGCTCGATATAGGCCGGCGCCTTCGTGTAGGGCCGCGCAGCGAGATCGGCGGCTGAAACGCTACCGGCTGCGACGAGCGCGCTGGTGCAGGTGAAGACGGCAATCAACTTGGAACGCATGGTACAACCCCTTGTCCTCGGATGGGGCGCACGCTCACAGACAGTTCTTACTAAAATTGGAATCAACGGAATGGGCGCGCGAGATTCAACCGCGCGCACCTCGAATCTCGTTGCGCTGTTGCAGCTACGCAACTCACAAAACCCGATTTAACGCGATGTTATCCCTACTGAATCATTGGGCGCGATGCTCGATCACGACGCGCGCATGACCGGCGAATGCACATGCTCCGGCCGTACACCGAGCGCGACGAAGCGCGCAGGAAATTGCTGTAGCCATGGCCATGCCGTGACGAGACGGACGACCAGCGGAATCTTGAACGGCTGATTGCCGGGCCTGAGCGCACCGCTGATGATGTTGTTCTGTACGATCACCTGCATCGCCTGCGTCATTTTCACTGGGAACGTGCGGCGGCGGCGCACGGCATCGAGCTCATCCTCGGACGGGCACCCGGCCCGCAGTTTCTCTGCAAGCAGATTTGCGGTCGCAACCGCGTCCTGCACAGCGAGATTGACGCCGACACCGCCGACCGGCGACATCGCATGCGCGGCATCACCGATGCAGAGCAGACCCGGACGCGTCCAGTGCGTCAGACGGTTGATCGCAACGGTGAGGAGCTTGACGTCGTCCCAGCTCTTCACGTCTGAGATCCCGGATGAAAGGATCGGCGCCATGCGGACGACGTCATCCAGCAGGGCTTGCAGCCCCCTCGCCTTCACCGCCTCGTACTGCCCCTTGGCGATGACATAGGCGCATTGCCAGTACTCGCCGCGATCGAAGGTGACCATCATCTTGCCCGGTTCGACCCGTGCGAACACGTTCTCGGTCTCGTTCTGCCGCCGTCCGGCGCGAAACCACAGTACGTCCATCGGCGCGCCAATCTCCTCGACCGCGAGGCCCGCACGCTGGCGCACCGTCGAATGTCGGCCGTCGCAGGCAATGGTCAAATCTGCCTCGATGTCGATCGGGCCCTCCGGCGTCGTCGCGCGCACGCCGGCGATCGTTTCACCGCGCCGGATCAATTCGGTTGCCTCCGTGCTCATCATCACCTTGAGCGAGGGAAAGCGCTGACCGCTCTCGCGCAAGAAATTCAAGAAGTCCCATTGCGGCATGAAGGCGATGAATGGGTATTTGGTGTCGAGCCGGCGGAGATCGGCGATGCGCACCGACGTGCCGCCGAACATGCCGTCGAGCGTCTGCAGGCGCTGATGCGGCAGTTTCAAGAAGCCGTCGATCAGGCCGAGCTCGTCCATCACCTGGAGCGTCGAGGGATGCACGGTGTCGCCACGAAAATCGCGGAAGAAATCCGCGTGCTTCTCCAGCACCACGACATCGATGCCGGCACGCCCCAGGAGATAGCCGAGCATCATCCCGGCCGGCCCACCCCCGACGATGCAGCAGCGGGCTTTCAGGGAACGAGATGCGACGGGCGGTTCCGGCGCGTTAGCGTTCATGATCCGGTCCTCGGCGGTGGTTCGGTCCGCAACAATGATTATAGCGCGTGCTCGGCACCAAGTTGCCGAGTCACGAGATCGAGAAATTCACTGGCCAGCGGCGAGATGTTCAAGGACCGGTGGCGAATGACGCCGACAGTCCGCTTGATCTCGGGAGCAGAGATAGGGACTGCCCGGATATTGGAGCCGAGATTTGTCGGCAGGGCCATTGCCGGCAAGATGGCGCAGCCGACGCCCGCTTCTAGGAGCTCGAGAATGCAGGAGACGTGTTCGACTTCGTAGAACCACCGCAGCTTCAGGCCCGCATTTCCGAGCAGAACCTCGAGCAGGAGCCTGTTGCCGCTGTCGCGCCCCCCAATCATGAGCCGAACCTTTGGCATCGCCTGTAGCTCCTGCAACGCGATCTCCTGGCGAGCGACCAGCGCGTCGTCCTTATGCACGGCCAGGACGAAGCGGTCCGCCAGCAACGGTACGAATGTCAGATCCGGGTCAGGCCCGGGGTCCACGCCGACCCCGAATTCGGCCAACCCGGATAGGACCTGGCGAACGACAAAGTCCTGGTTACCGTCGAAGACCTGCACGCCGACGTTCGGATGCCGCTCGGTGAACGTCTTCAGCAGGAGCGGAAAGGCCTGGCAGACCACGGTCGGAATGCTGGCCACCCGAATCTTGCCGTAACGCCTTTCGGCGACCTCGCGGATCGAATCAAGCATCCCGTTCAGGTTGTTGATTTGCTGGCGAGCCATCGGAAGGAAGTGGCGTCCGGCTCCGGTGAGGACCACCGACCTGGTGGTGCGGCTGAACAGTTCGACGCCCAGCGTCTGCTCCAGCTTCTGAATTCGGCGCGACAAGCCGGGCTGGGTCAGATGGAGCTTCTCGGCTGCACGTTGGAAATTCAGCAGCTCTGCCGCGATCACGAAGGCTTCGAGTTCAGCGTTCTCGACTTTCATGCGCAAGTCTCATCAGTCGCAAGCGAACCCGCATTGGACCTCGAAGTCGGCGGTTTCTACGATCCTGGGGTTTAGCCAGACCGAAGGGAACAGGTAGCATCGATGCCCATCCAGCAGCAACTCGTGTCGCCCGTTACGATCGCCACCACTGCATCACCCCACGTCGCCGAGGCGGACGCGACGTACCGGAAGATCGTGCTTCGCATCATGCCGCTCATCCTCGTCTGCTACTTCTTTGGCTACCTGGATCGGGTGAACGTCGGCTTCGCCAAGCTCGGCATGGTCAACGATTTGCGTCTGAGCGAGGCCGCCTATGGCCTCGGTGCAGGCCTGTTCTTTATCGGCTATCTCCTGCTGCAGGTGCCCGCCGGCTACCTGGTTCAACTCTATGGCCCGAGGAAGTGCATCGCAGCGTCAATGATCTCATGGGGGCTCGTCTCCATGGCTACCTTGCTGACGCGGGACGAAACCAGCTTTTACGTACTTCGGTTCTTGCTCGGGATCACGGAGGCAGCCTTCTTCCCCGCCGTGATCGCCTTCTTCAGTGTCTGGTTTCCCTCATTCAGGCTCAGCAGGGTGATGTCCTTGCTCTTCCTCGCCCTGCCCCTCGGCGTGATCCTGGGCGGTCCCTTGTCCGGATGGATTATGGACGTCACCCACGGCGGCTACGGTCTGAAGGGCTGGCAATGGATGTTCCTGCTCGAAGGACTCCCGGCGATCCTGCTTGGGCTGATCTCGATCAGGACGATCGTCGAGCGGCCGGATGACGCAGCATGGTTGACCCCGGACGAGAAGGCCCTGGTGCAGCGAGAACTCGCTCAGGAATCAAGGGACAAGCAAACGAGCTTGTGGCCGGCGTTGCGTGAGCCCACTCTGTGGATTTTGTTCGCGACGTCGTTTCTCTACAACCTCGGCAATTACGGCCTCGTTTTCTGGATGCCGAGCATGATCAAGTCGATCGGCGGGTTGACGAACTTCCAGATCGGCGTCGTGACCGCACTGCCCTACCTGATCGCCGCCTGCGCCATGCAGATCAATTCGATCCACTCGGTGAAAACCGGCGAGAGGCTCTGGCATACCGCAGCGCCCCTGATCGCTGGCGGCGCCGCCTTGGTGGCGAGTGTGACGACGCGAGACGCGCCGGCGCTCTCTCTCTTGTGCCTGACCATCGGCATCTCCGGCATCCAGTGCACGCTGGCCATGTTCTGGAGCTTGCCTTCACGCGTGCTTGCTGGAACGGCAGCGGCCAGTGGGGCCGGACTGGTCAATATCGGCGCGGCCAGCGCGGGCTTTGCTGGTCCAGCCGTCCTGGGCGTCCTGAGCCAACTGACGGGCAGCATGACGGCCGGCGTCTCGCTGCTGGCGATCGCGCTGTTCGCCGCGGCCGCCCTGATCTTTGCGATTCCGCGGCACCTGATGGCCCGGCATGTCGTCTCGGTCTAGGGAAACGTCATGGTCCATGAGCCTTTAATCCCTTCCGGGCCCAGACACGACATGCACAGGCCATTTCGGATCGCTATCGCCGGCTTTCATATTGAGTCCGTGAGTTTTCTGCCAGCGGTCTCGACCTGGAACGATTTCGAGCAGGTGGCCCTGCGCGGCGATCGCATCGTCGAGGAGCTCCGAGGCACAAACACTGTGATGGGCGGCTTCATCGAGATCTGCGAACAGGCAGGCGTGGCGTTGGCTCCGCTCGTCCACACGGCGCTCGGCGCGGTGGGGCCGGCCACCGATGAAGCCGTCAGACGCTATGCGGACGAGATGGCAGAAGGCGTCCGCGCCTTGTCGGACCTCGATGGCGTGCTGCTCTTCCTCCACGGGGCGTGCTGGACAGCTTCCTATCCGGACCCCGAGCGCTTCATCATCGACGCTGTGCGCGCTGCCCTGGGGCAAGACAAGCCCTTGATCGTCGCGCTGGACTATCATGGCAACATCGATGCAAATACGCTGCAAAACGCGACCGCGGCGTTCGCCTATCGAAAATCGCCGCATACGGATACGGGAGACACGGGACGGCGTGCCGCCATCTGCATGCTCCGCACGCTGCGTGGAGAGATTTCGCCAACATGGGCGATCGCCAAGCCGGGCGTGCTCGTCCCGTCGATCTTCAGCGCGACTGCGCTGCGCCCCTTGGCGGATCTCATCGAGGAAGGCCGGCGCATCGAGCGTGACGGCGAGGGCTACACCGACATTTCGCTGATGGCCGGCTTTTCCTATGCAGACGCACACAATGCGGGCTTTTCGGTGCTGTGCGTCACCGACGGCGACCGCGCGCGCGCCCAGACGATCGCAGACCATCTTTCGGAACGGATCTGGAGCGAGCGGCATGCACTCTCCAGGCCCTTCGAGGTCTACACCGCCGAGGCAGCGGTTTCCCGGGCGTGCTCAGGCCTGACGACGCGCAAGACGCGGCGGCGCCCCTACGTCCTGGTCGAGCACGCAGACCGAATGAACGACTCCACGTACCTGTTGGCGGAGCTGCTGAGGCGCGGTGTCACGCGGGCTGCCGTGCCATTTCTCTGGGATGCGGCCGCAGCGCGGAAAGCGTTCGAAGCCGGCGTTGGTGCTTTGGTGAAGCTGAAGCTCGGCGGCCACAGCTCCGAGAAGGCGGGGCCGACGCTGGACATCACCGCGCGCGTGCAGTGGGCAGGCCCGAAATCGTACCGCGTGACGGGCTCCTACATGCATGGCATGCCTGTCGACCTGGGAATGACGGCGTTGCTCGACGTCGATGGCGTGTCGGTGAGTGTCGTCAGCGCTTTTGCATTCGCGGTCGACGGTGATGCGTTCGGGGTGTTCGGCTTGCGTCCGGAAGACTTCGACATCATCGTGCTTCGTTCAAAGACCCATTTCCGTGCCTTCTACGAGGGACTGGCGGAGGAAATCATGATCGTGGATACGCCGGACCACGGCGTCGCCGACCTGCGGCTCCTGCCCTATGAGCGGCTGGATACGCATCGCGTATTTCCGCTGGCTCCTGAAAGCGCCCATTGATGTCGACCGAACACGAGCAGTGGGCGCTACGCGCGGATCGTCGGGGCCGCGACAGGAGAACGGACAAGCGATGACCAGCAAGGTAAACGTGAGCTTGATCCAGTTTGACGTCCAAGTGCTGGAGCCGGCGTCAAATCTCGAGCGAATGCAGGCAGCCATGCGATCGGAGGCAAAGACAGGCGCGCAGTTGATCGTATTCCCGGAGTTGTCGAACACGGGATATGTGGAGCCGCTGACGCCCGGCGCCCCTTTCAGCCCGGAATCCGGCGGAGCCGACCAATATGCCTTCCGATTATTCCAGGCCGCCGAACCCGAGAATGGGCCATTCATCACGTCGCTGTGCGATCTCGCCCGTGAGCACAGCCTCCATGTTGTCGTCGGGCTGGCTCTTCGTCACCCGATGCAGCAGGGCGTGATGCACAATGCGTCAATGCTGATTGGCCCTCACGGCGTGCTCGGCACCTACTACAAGATTCATCGCTGGCATCTGGAAAAGCTATATTTCGTCGCCGGCGAGAGCATCTCGGTGCAGCAGACGAAGTTGGGGCCGATTGGCATGCAGATTTGCTATGACATTCGGTTTCCGGAGTTGACGCGGGCACTCATGATGCAAGGCGCTCAGATCGTCACGAATATCTGGGCGTCGTTCCGCCCGAGAGACAAGCCCCTGGAAGACGAGCAGATCTTCGCGCACCGCGCCTACACGCGCGCAACCGAGAATGGCGTCTTCTTCCTGAGCTGCAACCGCGCCGGCAGGCAAGGCAATTGCGCATTCATGGGCCGAAGCATCATCGTTGCGCCGGATGGCGAGATTCTCGCGCAATCCACCACGGAGGACGAGGACGTCGTACGCGCGGAAATCGACATTGATGACGTTGCCCGCTATCGAAGCTATGTCGGGCTCGCGACAGACAGGCGCGCGGATATCTACTCGCGATACTTGACGGCGCCCATCTGAAAACTCACCCCTTGGCTCAACGGTGGGGCAGAGCATGGGTTGCCAGAAGCCGGCATGATCGCTCAATCGAGCCCCTCAATTGTTACTGCGGTTCGCGGTGCGAAAGCTCTTGATCTCCGACACGCTGCCGTCGCGATAAGTCAGTTCCACCGACACGACCTGCGTTGAGGGCGCGAGCTTCATGTAGAGCGGCATGCCGGCGGAGATCGCGGTGGGGTCGCGCATGTCACAAGGAGGCATCTTCAGCACCTGATTGGGAACCGCGGTGTCGATGCCAATGCGGACCTCGCGGATTGCGCAGCGGTAGGACACGAGGTGCGTGTAGTAGACGAGCAGCCCGTTGAACTCGCGGAACGACAGCCAGCTCGTCGCGGTCATGTCGAGGATTTTGCGCTGGTCGCGGAGCAGCGCGGCCTCGGGATCGAACTTGATCGGGAACGGGCCCTGCATGTCGCCGGACGCGTCGACATAGCGGACCTCGATGGTGCCGGCCTGCGCGTCCGGCGGCAGCTCGATCGACGGATTGGGCAGCCGCTTGCGGGTGCGCGGATCGAGCGTATCGATGAAGCCGGTCTCGCGGAAATCGCCCTGGCCTGCCATCCGCCAGGAAATGCCGAGCGTGGGATCGGCGAAGGAGAAGACCACCGACCAGCCACCATTGTGGCGCGAGAAGCTCGCGATCGGTGCGTTGGTAGCTTCCTCTTTCGGCACGCGCGGCACCGAGACCGGCGGCAACGCCGCGACCTTCTGCGGCGCCGGATCGGCCGGCCGTGGCGCGGCATCGGCCTTGGCGGTGCCGCTCAGGAAGACGTCGTCGACCATCTGGTCGAAATAGACCGGCACCTGCTTGTGCTTGACGGTGTCGGCCATCTCGCTGACCAGCCGTCGCGTGTGCTGTGCCACCTGCACGAGGTTCTCGCCGGGCTGCAACAGCTCCTTGGCGAAGGTGCGCGTGAACACCGAATTGGGATTGGCATCATCGTTCGACAGACGATCGAGCGCGGTCTGGCGCGGACCGGCGGAGAACACCGAGAACACGCCTTCAGGCAACTGCGTCATCGGCGCAAGCCCGCCGCCGCCGGCGACTGCGCGCGTGCCGGTCCGCTCGAACGGGTTGTTGCGGCAAGCGTCGAACACCAGGATCGAGGTGCGCACCTTCTTGTTCTGGAGGCGCTCGACGATGCGGTCGGCGAGGATTGAGGAGTCGCGCACCAGCTCTTCCTGGCCTTCGGTCGCCGCCGGCACGTCGGTCGGCAAGAGATAGTTCTGGCCCGCGATCTCGAAACCGTGGCCTGCATAGAAGAAGAACGCGGTGTCGCCGGGGTCGATCGCCCGGTCGAAAGCAAGCAGCGTCTCGGTGAACTGCTGGCGGCTCTGATTCTCGGCCACCATCACGGAGAAGCCGAGCTGCTTCAGCGTATCGCCCATGGTGCGGGCGTCGTTGACGGCCTTGAGCAGCTTTGGAACGTTCTTGTAGTCGTTGTTGCCGACGACGAGCGCAACGCGTTTTTCGGCGTGCACGGGGCCGGCGAACGCCGTCAGACTGGCGGTGATGCCAAGGGCCGCCAAAATCGAAAGAAGCCTGCGCGTCATCGAAAGATCCCCGTTTGCAGGAAGATTGCCCTAAAGCGCGATGAGATTGGGATGCATCGTCATCGCGCTTTAGGTCGTTGTTTGAGCATGATCTTTTCGGAAAACCGCTTCACACTTTTCCGGATCATGCTCTATGCGTTCCTGCGGCCGCTGATGTCATAGTCGGCCAAGCCCTGGCAGGGGTTCAAGAGGGCGAGGCAAGCGTACAGTGGATACCCCTGCGCGATCTGTCCTATGGCCGGTTCGAGCGGAATCTGCTTTTGCTTGAATGGTATTGCCTGTCTACCCGAGGGTCTTTCGTGTATCGCTGGTGCACCGACGAAGTCGAGCCGCAGGACCGTTTCGACTATTGGCGGGAGGTGCGCGCCAAGGGCCTGTTCGGCGTCACCGCGGAACTTGCGCGGGAGCAGCGCGCGGATTTCTCCGGCGAGTTCACGCTGCGGCAGGTCGGCGGGGCGGGCCTCGTCGAGCTCAAGGCCTCGCCCTACCGGGTGGAGCGTAGCAAGGCCGACATTGCGGACGCGGCCAGCGACAGCATCTGCGTTTACCAGCAGCTCGGCAGCGGCGGCTGGTTCGGCGGCATGCGCAGCAGCGATTTTGCCATCGAAAGCGGCAGGTTTGCCACCAGCCATACCGACCTGCCCTATCGCACCCTGCCGCTCGGCACTGCCGGCTTTCACCTGAGGATCCTGAAGATCCCGGTGGTCGGCATCCCCGCGCAGGACAGGCGCGTTCGCGACCTCACGCCGAAGCCGTTCGGCGACCCTGCGCTGGCCTCCCTGCTCGATGCCGCCTTTGCCGAGCTCGGTGAACTCGCCGATGAGGAAGAAGCTTCGCGCACCAAGCCGCTGGTGGAGGCACTGGCCACCCTCGCCCTGATCGAGCGCGGCATCGTCAGGTCGGCGGGCCGCCGCGGACAATACGCGCTGCGTGTCGGGCGCCTGTCACTGGCGCGCCGCCTGATCGACAGACACCTGAACGATCCCCGATTGTCTCCGGCGATGGTCGCCGACTGGCTCGGCGTGTCCCTGCGCCACCTCCACATGCTCTTTGAAATGGCGGAGAAGAGCTTCTCCCAGACCGTGACCGAGCAACGTCTGGCGCAAAGCCGCCGCCTCCTGCGCGAAACGCCGGAGCGGCTGATTGCCGACGTCGCCTCCGCCTGCGGGTTCGAAAGCCTTGCCACCTATTACCGGGTGTTCAACGCGGCCTATGGGCTGGCACCGGGCGATTTCCGGGCCCAGGCGGCCGAGAAGGGTTAACCACGCTCCTTGGCCTCACCCCGGTCGCCCGGCCGGTGACCGGGCGAAAAACCCAACTTCGCCTGCAATTTGAATAAAAACGCTAGGCTTTTTAGAGCCTTCCCGCGCCTGCTCCATTGACTTTGGCCGATTCCCCCCTATGTTCCGGGCAACGCGGCTCGGTATCGAAACGCGATTCCTGAGTTTGGCGCGTTGTTCGCGCAAATCCTTGCTCGCGTAAGTCAGCACCCCCAGCTTCTTTGAG
>NZ_JBANBA010000160.1:0-14641 GCF_059803475.1 Bradyrhizobium sp. UFLA05-89
CGACGTCGCTGCTTCATGTCCACACTCCATCTCTGCTAAAAGATTAGAGTGTTGCACCGACCGGTTGAGTCCACCGGTCAAAATGCGAAGAACTCAGTGAGAGCAAATCTGGTCCGCTATGCTCCACTGACCGGACCTCAATGAGGCGTGCCGCCACTTCGCTGATGGGCCCCTTCTGAGACTTGCCGACGGACACCAAGAATGTCCGCCCATCGGGTAAGACCGGAAGCGATTGGCCACCCGCTTTACGAACTCCCGTAGGCATAGTCTCGGCCATCCACGTGGCGTGTGGAGGTTCGGCTACTTTGTGTCCGATGCGATTTCGCGAGCCGACTCGATCGGCACCCCATAGAAGTCAGCTCCGGCCGATCTGAATTTCTTCGCAAGCTCACCCGCCTGACCGAAAGCCTTTACTGTATCGTCGGCGGACAGTGCCACCGTCGTGGTTATGTCGGACAAGCTTCCGCCAGCTGCCGCCGCAAGCACGGCCGACACCAGCGTACGTTCGTCGGGTGCTTCGGCTACTATCAGCCAGTCATACCGACCCAAGGTGAGGTACCAACTGATTAGACGACCGCCGGCGGCGGCGAGCATCTCAGCAATCGCCTCAGAACGGTTCTCCGGCTTCGCGGTCATTGCGCGGATCGCCGCCGGTGTGTACCGCCCCTGCGAAATGTAGATTGTCATATTGTTCTCCTGTGTGCTCCCATCGTCGCTCATTTTAGATTCACGCGGAAGCTGGGGTGAGGGAACCAAATCACGCGAAGGAACTTGGGGTTTTGCAACCGAGATCGTGTTTAGCTTGCATCGTAGTGCAGCATCGGAAAGCCTGTCCCTAAGTGAGATCCAGCGCCGACGGCAGCCGTGAAGTCTGTACTGCGGTGCACCGGCGTTGTCTGCACGATCTGGCTTTGAACGATTGACCTTGCCATCCAGAAAATGCGGTCACACGGACGACGCGCAAGTTGATACCCATCGGATCAGATACAACCGATTGGGAGCAAAAATGAGTGCCCTCAAAGTGATCCGGGCAGGCCGCCTAAGCCCGACCGACACGGAGGTAACGGTGCCATGGACGAGATCGAAGCAAGGACCATCCGCAAGATAATGTGGCGTCTGCTGCCCTTCCTCTTCGTCTGCTACTTCGTCGCGTACCTCGACCGGGTGAACGTCGGTTTCGCCAAACTACAAATGAACTCGGCGCTTGGCCTGTCGGAGGCTGCATACGGCTTCGGTGCGGGCCTGTTCTTCATCTCCTATTTCCTGTTTGAAGTACCATCCAACCTTGCGCTCGACAGGTTCGGCGCTCGGCTCTGGATCGCCCGCATCATGTTAAGCTGGGGTGTCATCTCTGGTTTGTTCGCCTTCATCCCCTCGATCTCGGCGGCTACCGGGATCTCGACCGAGTGGGTTTTCTACATCCTCCGTTTCCTGCTCGGTCTCGCCGAAGCGGGCTTCTTTCCCGGGATCATTTTCTACCTGACACTGTGGTTCCCCTCGGTCTACCGCGCCCGGGTTGTCTCCTTGTTCATGCTGGCAATACCGTTCTCGTCGATTGTGGGCGGCCCGATTTCCGGGGCTCTGCTGAACATCGTCGGCGCTGGACTGGATGGCTGGCAATGGCTCTTCATCCTCGAAGCCTTGCCGTCGATCCTGATGGGCTTCGGGGTCATCTTCTACCTGACTGACCGGCCGGGGCTTGCGACGTGGCTCGCCAACGACGAGAGGGGCTGGCTCGAACAACGGCTAGAATCCGAAAGGCAGCACAAGGTGGCTGTCGAGCACCTAGGCATCGTCAAGGCGCTCACCGACCTCCGTGTCCTTGCTTGCGCGTTCGTCTATTTTTGTCTGAACGCGGCGAGCTATGGTGTGGCGTTTTTCTTGCCGACGATTATCAAGGACTTCGGCGTGAGTAACTTCCAGACCGGCCTGCTGTCCGCTGTGCCGTTCTTGTTTGGCGCCGTCGGAATGGTCCTCCTGGGCCGCAACTCCGACCGCACCTTGAAGCGTCGGGAGCACGTTTGCTTTGCCATGCTTCTCGCCTCAGTCGGTCTGGCCGGCGCGGGTCTCGTCTCCGCCCCGGCGCTGGTGCTTGGCTTCCTCTGCCTGAGCCAGATCGGCGTTTCCGCGACGCCCCCTCTGCTGTGGCCGATACCCAGCGCGTTCCTGACGGGAGCTTCGGCTGCGGCGGGGATCGCGGGGATCAATGCGCTCGGCAATCTGTCCGGGTTCGCCGGACCTTTCCTGATGGGTTACCTCAAAGATGCGACTGGCAGCTTCACCGCCGGGCTGCTGGTCTTGGGCGGTTGCGCCTTGGTCGGTGGCCTCGTCGCCTTGACGCTTAAAGTTAGTCCACGACTAGAGATGGCCGGCTCTGCGCCAGGCGGGCCCGCGCCGGCGGCGGCCCGCTGAGAGGACCAGGCGATGAGAGTCGATGGGTTTGGGATTGTGGACCGATTCCAGCTGAAACCGTTGCCGGTCGCTAAGGTATCTGCGTGAGCGAGCGCTCCACGCCGCCGGAAACGAGATAGCCGCTGTGGCAACGCGCAGCCATCCCATCGGACCTTCATGGAGGGCGCTACTTACTTTCCATTGCTTGGACCAGCGGCCTCAAGCGCGCGGTGGATGACCTTCGCTTTGAGTCCTTGTTCCTGACCCTTCGCGTCACTTCGCGGCGTTGCGGAGTTTGGTCGCTATCTGGGCAAAGCGGAAATGTAGGTGGGACGCACGACTTGTGATTATAATTTTCGGCAAACGTTCTGGCAGATATTCGTTACTGCGATAGCCCGTAACCCAGCTCCGCACACTCGACTTCTGCGGGCCGCTGCGATTCGCTCGCGCTGCTTGCTGACCAAATCTTCCGCGACCCATTCGTCAGGCCACGCGGAACACGTCTGGCTCAATCTCTGAAATTGGCGCTCGCAGGCCTGTGCAGTCGCTCCAAATGAAAGTTTTATGACGCATTGCGCACGCTTTTGAGCGCATGGCGCTGATGATCTGTATCCCAATTCCCACACTGCGACCGAAACGCGTCTGTTTGTTGCTTATCGGACAGACAGGCAACTCTCTTTTGTTTCAACGTTTGCTTGCCGGATACAATCATTAGCTGGAGAGATGAAAGTGGATCGTTCCCTGATAACTGACATGCCGCGCGACAAATATGTCGGGCGCTGCAAGCAGCGAGCCTTCGATTATCTCAACCGAGACGATCTTAAAAATGCGGTCGGCTCGTTTGTAACCGATATGAGCGCACGTCCCGATTGCGAATTGCCACACCACTTAGCTGCCCTCGGCGTTTTGCTGCTGATGGGGAACGATGTACTTGGCTGGAGGAAGCTGATCGAAGGAATTAGGTGATGGTCACTCGTAAGGAGTGAACAGCGGCTCGATATTGTCCTGATAGAGCCGCGAAGCTGCGACCGAGCACCGCGGGCGGCAGGAACAAACTCATATTGCCATGCAATGGAAAAATTCACGCTAGTAGTCGATAGCCTCGCGCTCGCCGCCTTCGTGTCGGTCCTCATCTTTGCAAAGCAAACACGCGGACGAAGGTAACGAGCGGCGGACAGCCATCATGGTCGGCGTGCCGCCGCCTCGGATAACCCAGCCGGTGACGTTGCCGCCGATCACAAGCGTCCGAATGCTGCCGGTCGGATGTCGGCAACCGACGGGAAAATGTCGACGGGATCTGATCTCGAAAATCGCAGGAGTATAGGACGGGCTATGACACCAACGTGTCGACCATGATTTTGGCCTTCTTCAGATCATCGGTGTCGAAGCCTTCGATGAACCAGTTATAGACCGGAGCGAGCAGATCGCGAGCCTCGTCGCGTTTACCCTGGTCGCGCCAAAGCTGCGCCATGCTCGTCGCAGCGCTCAGCTCCCAAGACCTCGCCTGCTGTCGACGTGCAATTTCGCAAAGTCGGCACTGCGCTTCCCCGGCCTCGACGAGATCGCCAACAACCACCAACCCCCGTCGCGATACCAAGGCGGGTCTGTAATGGGACGGACGATTTAAGCGCGCCAAGTGCAGTAATCATTTCCAGAGCGGCGCGCACGGCCCGATCGGCGTCGTCCTCGTGCGCCTCAGGGATAACCGAAATAAATGAGCACGCCATCGCCCAAATATTTCGCGACGAAGCCGCCAAAGCGGCGCTCGGTATCGGCAACGCACGTCTGGTACGCCGAAATGATCTCACGCAGGTCTTCCGGGTCCATTCGTACGGAGAGCGACGTCGAACCGACAAGATCCGAGAACATCACCGTAATCTGGCGGCGCTCCCCGGCGTCATTATTGACTTTGCGAGTATCGGAAGGAGCGTCGCTGAGGGGCAACGGTGCGTCCGGTTCAGCTCGTAAGGCACGCGATGGCATCGAGTAGCTTACGGCGATGCCCGACAAGTCCGACACCAAGATCCTTCAAGTCCTCCGCCGTTAAGCTTGGGAGGACTGTGTCGTTGATCACATTCTCGCGGAACGCTGCCTCATATTGTTCGAGACCGAGCCTCCGCAGCCAACCCCCGAGGTCCATGGCGGCGCCCCAGTTTGTCTAGCCGCAACGATCCCCAGGCACGACAGCCTGTCCAGAGTATCGTTTTCGAATGGCCGGTTTGGTCACAAGCGGTAAGGTTCAGATCAGTAGACGCTGTGCCTCAAAGTGGACGCAAGGCATTTACGCCAGACGCCCGCCAGATGGGCGGACAGCGAAATTTTCCAGAACTCGGAACAGTAGGGGCCGCCGCCAGGTTCTACGCGTCGGGGGCTAGGAATTGTGGAGCTTTCCTCGATGGCTACCCAGATCGTTATGGACCACACAGGCGACAGCAGACATTTTTTTGACCAAACTGACACCAAGGGGGTGGCCGGGGCTGAGCGACGCTTTCGCAAGCTGACCGGCCAAGGATTTACAGCTGCCACGCGAACGGCGACAGGCGATCTCAACATCGTTCGGACGTTTGATCCGGCCGTTGACGAGACATTGTTCTATCCGCGCCTTGTCGGTGGCTAGCCTGTTCGCTGCAGGGTAGATGTTTTGGTTCAGACGCAATCGCCTTGGCAGTCGCGCGCGGTGGCGCGCGCTTCGTGGGCTCTATTGGAGCTTCATCGAGCAAAATCCTCCTGAAGCCCGTGCGCTTCGCCTTTTGCGAGAATGGTTATCGCCTAAGCAGCGGGCGCAATTCGATACCCAAGGTCACTTCGATGTCACAGGCTGTCACACGGGGCGACGATATCGAATTTGCCAGGGCACGATGAGGAATGTTTTGGAGATCGATGAACAAGGGCAGGCGAAGAAGGGTTGGTGCTTCGTTCCCGCGCGTGCTCTAGCAGTTGGTGATGTGATGCTCGCGCAGAAGATCGCGCTCGAAACCGACGAAATGGCGGTCCTGTCGCGCGCTAACGAGTTTCCGCCGAAACAGCCTTGACCGCCCCAGGGGGCAATGCGCCCATTGAGGCGCCTTTAGCGCGCGAGACGTTTGATGGTCTTCGCGGCGCGGGTCGGCCCATGCCATCCCAAAAACGTCAGTTCCTTGTTTTCGAGCGCATCGGTCGCAAGAAAGAACTGCTCCAGTTCGTCATGGGCGCGAGAGGGGAGGTGTCTGATATCTTTCAGATCAGCTTCGAGGGGCGACCGGTCGGGTACAGCGAAGATGCGATCGTTTCGCTCCTTCGCGCCTTTACTCTTTTGCTCGACCTCCAAAATGCCAATCGGCCGGCAGCGCAATACGACGCCAGGATAGGTACGCGAATCATGGATGATCAAAACGTCGAGTGGATCACCGTCTTCGGCCTTGGTCGACGGAATGAAGCCCCAGTCATAAGGGTAAGTGAGGCCGGCCATCAAAGGCTTCGCCAAGCTGAAAGCGCCAAGCTTCGGATCGTAATCGAGCTTGCACGAACTCCCACGCGGCGTTTCGACTACTGCGTAGATGTTCTCCTTATCCGCCCAGCTTGGTAATTTTGTGAGGTGGGTCATGTGCGATGTTGGAAATGTTTGTTGCAAAGAAGACGACGAAGTCGATGGTCCAGCTCGATGGTCACCGAGCTCCTCCATGTTGATGACGGATCAGGTCGCGCTTGAGGCCTTTCTGTTGACGCCTTTGCGCTGCGCGACCGTGTTGAGCTTGATGTTCGCGGCCTTCTCTTCGTTGAGGTTTGTCGTCAAAAAGCGCACGATGTCCTCGTGCCCAAGTTCCTCGGCCCAGGCGATGAGCGTGTTGTACCGACACATCTCGTAATGCTCGACAGCTTGCGCATTCGAAACGATAGCAGCATCGAGAACCGATTTGTCTTCGATTTCGGCCGCCGTTCCATCCGCTTCCTTGATGATGCCGTCGATCGCCGGGCATTGCGCCCCACTGGGCTGCATGCCAAATTTCTCGAAGACCTTTTGCAGCCGCTGAAGTCTCTTCGAGGTGGTTCTTGAGACCAGCCGACAAGTCGCGGTTGGTCGACTTCTCGATCATCTTGGGCAGCGATTTCACGATCTGCTGCTCGGCATAGTAGATGTCCTGGAGGCCGTGGATCAGCAGGTCTTCCATTGACTTTATGTCTTTGGTGAATATTCCCATATTTGACTTCTCCTTTTGCAATGATCGCAACCGGCTGCCGTTCCTGTTCTCTCTAGCGGGTTCGGAGAATCGAATTAGACCGCAAGAGGATTGAGTCAGCTTGCTAACAGGTGCGCGATGGACGCGGGGGACGATGCCGTAGTCGTTGCGGCATCGCCCCTGTCGTAGGTTGATCTCGGCCAGGTCGCCGGCGAGGGTCAGAATCCGGAATAGTACTCGTTCACCGCTCTCGCCCGTCCCGGGTCCTCCCAATTCCAGTCGTTGTCATTGCCGTATTTCGGTGCTCCCTGCAGCCGTTCTGCGGTGAGATTGGATCGATATCCGCCAAGGTTCGTGTCGTACTTCAAGGATTGCCAAGGCAGCGGGTAGTGATCGTCGCCGATTCCCAGGAAGCCACCGAAACCGAGAACGGCATACGATACCTTACCGCTGACCTTGTCGATCATCACACGCTCGATCGAGCCGATCTTCTGGTTATCGGCGCCGTACACTGCGGTGCCCTCGACCTTGTCGCTGCCGATCAGCGTTCCTGTTTCACGCCTTTCCGTTTCCATCGCAATCCTCCTCATTTAGAAACATCGATGCGGTGTAACGGAGCGCGCCTGATGCTCGTTCCTTTCGATCTTCTGCGCGAAGACGAGGAACTGACGGTGGGTGTGGCGATTGAATCGTCAGATCGACGTTCGGAGTTTGTCATTAGGTCCATACTCGCCGTTGCCTGTCGCCTTTGCTTTCATCTCCTCTGGAGCCGCCGAGGCAAAAGGATGCATCAAGGGAGCCATCGTCGGCGGCGGGCCACGTGGCGGGCCACGGTAAGCGTGGCGCAGCGGCCGGTTGCGTGATCGGCCATCACGAGGCGAACAAGTCGGATCCGAACAAGGCCAATGCTCAAGCGCGGTCCGGTCAAAAGTGAGTATTCACTCCGCGGGCTACGGGCTCGTCTGGACCCGCGGATGTCTTGAAAACGTACCAATGTCCGGTGCCGCACGGTCGATCGAGATGCCATGAAGATCAGGTCGCATTCCGAGAGTCACATAGTCGAACTCGACGATGGCTCGCGCTGGCAGATATTTCCGGGCGATCTCGACGTCACGCTCAACTGGAAGCCGGAAACCGAGCTTGACCTTGTCGTGACGAAGGGCGACGTCGGCTCTCATGCTCTCGTCGGCGCCGGCGGCATTGTCCGGGTCATACGCGCAGGCGAATCTTGGCCCGTACGGGAGGTGAGATCGATCCTTAAGAACGGCTGACGACTGCTCCGACCGCTGGACGCGATAACCGCCGTCTCGGGAGCCGAACGACCTGGACGCCTCTCATCGAAAACTTCGGTCGCGCGAGGCGCTGTTTGCGCCAGGCCCATGCCTCGTCTTCCAACTTCGTTGCCATTCCTGCCTCTTGACGCAACTCCACGACATCGGACGTGCGCATGATTCCTCCATTCTTGAGAGCAGCAACGGTCATGAGGGTGGGATCGACCCTCGTCCCCCCAAATGCAATCTGGCAACACCTGTTCGGTTCCGCGGGCTCGCAGGGAAAAAGTGGCACGTCTCCCGTCAAGCGCAGGGAACGATTGGCACTAATGGTGGTTTTCGCGCCGACCGCATTCAGCGGCGAGGAGAATGACATGAGGAAGTTGCTACTGCTGTCCGCGGCGGCAGCGCTGATTTCGACAGGCGCGTTTGCCCAGTCCACAGTCACGACGACCGGGGCCGGACATACCGCCGTAGTGCAGATCGAGCCGGAGTACCGCACAAAGATTCGGAGCTACGTAACTGAGCACAAGATCCGTCCGGTCGAGACGCGCGAGAAGATCGCCGTCGGATCCCCGGTGCCAAGCGGCGTAGAGCTCGAAGCGGTGCCATCGGAATGGGGGCCGTCGCTCACCAAGTATCGGTACGTCTATTCCGGAGAGCGCGTGATGCTGGTGGATCCGGCCACCCGAACTGTTGTCCAGGAGGTGGACTAAGATCCGTCGCGGCGGGCCGGGGAGGAGGCGACCCGCCGCGAAACCGTCGCGCGCCCCGGCAATCGACGAAAATACGAAACTTAGACAAAACGGCGGCCCATGCCGATCATCAGATACTTCGTTTTCGTCGGCCTTGTCTTGACCGCGCTGCTCTTTGCCGCCGACGGATATCTTCCTGCCTCGGTTGATCATGCCCAGTCCGCGGACTTCGATAAGACGATCATTCGCATTCGGTCGGCGCGGAGACTTCCCGAAAAAATCGTGCTCGATACGAGTAGCCCCGCGATGGTCGCGCCGATGACACCAGCGGCGGAAGTGGCGAACTCATCTTCTTCAGAACCCTTAGCAGCGATGACCGAGGCGACGGCGCCGAAGACTGAAGGCCAGAGGCCGCTTGCGCAGACAGTCGCACGACAAAGGTCTCGTGCGAAGCGGTCCGCGAAGCTGGTGCGCAGGCCGACGGAAAGACGATTGGCTTTCGATCGTCGTGATTTCTCTGGAACGTGGTGATCGGTTGCTCCCGCCGGCCTAACGAGGACGCCGCGGCCTGTGCTGTCCCTAGCCGGAAGTATAAGGGAAAAACCGGAAACTCCCGCCCTTGAGACGAGTTGCCGTGCGACAACGTCACTTTTCGCGGAGCGCAAATGGTCGCCGATGTCCCGTTGCGAGCGGCCGTGGATACGGTCTGGTCCCTGTTTCGGGCGAAGCATCGCGAGGTCGATGCCGCGGACAGGCGACGCTGCCTTCTTGAGCGACATCTGCAAGGGAGATGGGAAGCGCGTGTGAGCGACGCCGAAGAACTGACAGGGTTCGGCCTGGCTTACCTGGAGCGCCTTCCCGAAGACGAATGTTGAGTCTGGTGGAGGGGCTCGTCAAACGAGTCACGTTCGACAGTGCGAGGCCGGGATGGACGTTGCTCGCTATCTCGGAGCTCCTATCCGCAGCGGTCATCCTCGTCTTTCGGGCCGTGCTTCCAGTCTAGGGGAAATCGATGCGCATCGCCCAACTTGCTCCCTTGGCCGAGAGCGTCCCACCTAAGCTCTACGGCGGCACGGAGCGAGTAGTGGCGTGGCTGGTGGATGAACTGATCGAACTGGGGCACGACGTCACGCTGTTTGCGAGCGGCGATTCCCGGACGAAAGGGAAGCTTCAGCCCGTATGGCCGCGCGCGCTGCGCCTCGGGCGGAAGGGCGCCGATCCAAACGCGGCCTTAGCGCTGCAGCTGGAGGCAATCGCCAAGCGCGCGAAAGAATTCGATGTGATTCACGCGCACATCGACTGGCTGCCGCTTCCGCTGCTCAGTCGGCTGGGTGTGCCGTTCCTCATTACCATGCATGGTCGGCTCGACTTGCCGGGGCTTTCCGACGTGATGCGGGAATTTCCTGGCGCGGGCTTCGTGTCGATTTCCGACCATCAACGCCTACCACTTCCGGAGACGAATTGGAGCGGCACGATCCAGCACGGACTGCCCTCGAACCTGTTTCGGCCGTGGCACGCAGAAGGATCATCTGGCGTTTCTCGGACGGCTCACGGCGGAGAAAGGTCCGGAAGATGCGATCCGCATAGCGAGCGCAGCGGGAAAGCCACTGCGCACCGCTGCAAAGATACCGCGTGCCGAGAGCGCTTACTTCAAAAAGAAGCTCGAGCCTCGTATCGATGGCGAGATTATTCAGTTGATCGGCGAGGTCGATGAAGTAAGAAAGCAGCCATTCCTTGCCCAGGCCGCCGCCTTACTATTTCCAATTGATTGGCCCGAACCGTTCGGCCTGGTCATGATCGAGGCGATGGCGTGCGGAACGCCTGTTATCGCCTATCGCTCGGGCTCGGTTCCGGAGGTGATCGACGACGGGGTGACGGGCGTCATCGTCGACAGCGAGAGGCAGGCTGTTGACGCCGTCAAGGAGGTTGCACGACTGGACAGACGGAAGGTGCGCGCCCGCTTCGAAGAACGTTTCACCGCTATCCGGATGGCGCGAGCGTACGAAACTCAATACGGGCAGCTGATCGCGCGCCAATCGGGCCGGTGCGGTTGCCGGGGCCAGCCAAGGGTATAAAATCACTACGATTGTTTGTCCGCTTGACACTTTTCAACGTCGAGCGATTGCCCCAAGATAAGGGTTTTAGTGGGGTTCCCATGTTCGATACTGCCACGACCGCGCTTTTGCGTGCGGTCTTCGACGAGGTTTGCAGCAGCGTTTCCCTGCGTGAGCGGTGCACGCACGCATGTGGCTGCCAAGATTCTGGAAGCCGCTCCCAGGGGGGTTATATCGCCGGATGGCCTCAGACAAGTCGGCCGGCGGGCGATGAAACTCATACGACGTCGGCCAAGATGGGATGAACTGCGATCGGTCCAGATTAGCGCCCACGTGCTCTGCGTTTCCGTCACGGTGTCGGCGTGATATTAGGCTACACCCCATAGGTGGGTGTACCACGCGCGCGCGTAAGTGTTTCGTTTGTCTCAAGCGATGCGTACGGCGGTACGGCGGATAGCGAGCGTGAGGGGATCATGAAACCCCTATTCAAACTGCTGTTCTTCGCTTGCGGCTGGATCGGCCTGGTTCTGAACTTGGTGTTCGTGGTCGTGTCCTTTTCGCATGATGCTCCGATCGAGACCTCGGCAATCGAGACCGCGCTTGAACTTCTCTGGGTCGGCGGCGTCACGTTCTTCGGACTCGGCACTCTAGTCCTCAACGAGGAGAGCGAATAGGCGCTGGTTCGGCTGCTATAGGGCCCGAAATGCACCGCTCTCGGCTCGGGCGATGAACACGAGGCCCGCCTGTTCACGCTGGCGGGCCTTTCTGTTTTGGAGCAACTGCGATCCGAGCAAATTTCTTTAGCGCTGCGTCAATTGCCTTGAGCTGTTGACCGCGAGAAGGTCGTCCCCTCCGTAGCTTAGGCACCGATGGTTTGGACGCTCTGGCAACAAGCCAAAGGTCGCTGCCGCAGCTGACGCATTCGTAGAATCCTAGGTCGTAACCCCTTGCGACAGGAAAAGCGCCCTTGAGCACTCGGGGTTGGCTACAAATCAGGCATACGGCTTCGCTGCTCACAATAAAACATCCGGAAAAGCGATCTGGCTGCAATAAGCACGATGTTAGCCCGTAAGACCGGGCGGGCTACAATCTGAACAACATCCAGACCATCGCAGCTAACCAAGCGGCGAGCCAAACAACCGAAGCCAGGAACAACGGGTCATATCGCCTCAGGAGTCTGAAGCCGCGCCCTAGTGAACCGCGATCCTTTCCTGCGAGTGTGTTGATTATCGCAGCCGCTTTTTGTCGTGCTTGCATAGCGCCGGGCGTTAGCGCATTGCGGCCAAACAAAGCTTGCTATCATGCGCCAAAAAATTGAGATTTTGGGCCAGCGTGGCGCCGAAGCTCAGCGAACGTCTCATAGATTGCGGAACGCTGTTGGCGTCGAGCTAGTCCAGCGGGCGAAGGCATGTGTGAAGGAGCTAACCTCACTATAGCCCAACAGCCAAGCGACCTCGGAAATCGGAAGATCCCGTTCCCGGAGATAGCGTTGGGCAAGCGCACACCGAAACTCCCCAAGCACGCCAGAAAAGGCTGTATCCTCGTCGGACAATGCACGAGAAAGGGTGCGGCGGCTCATACCAAGCCGGCGGGCAATCTCTGACGCATTGGCCTTGCCGTGCGGAAGCAATTGCGCGATCTGATCTTCAACGCGAGATCGGATGCTCGCTTGTCGGGGCGCTCGGTTGCCGAGAGCTTCATCGGCGTATTGAAGCAGCAGCTTGTTGAGATGGAGATCGGCTCCAACCACGGGCAACGCGCCGATCGGTGCGGGAAATAATATCTCGTCGGTATCCGCCTCAAAGCTGATGGCGCATCCCAAATGAGATCGGAAGTCCGGCGGCGTCTTCGGCCTAACATGTCTTAGCTTAATCTGCTTTGGAGCAAGCCTGCTGTTGGTCAGGGTCCGGCAAATGCGAACCAAGGTACCAAGCCAGAATTCTATATGGTGATGATCGGAGAGCCGATCGATATTCCGATATTCGAAACCGATGGAAAACGTACGCTCTAAAGAAACCCGCAGTCGCACCCCTTCGTTGTTGATCGCGCAATAGCGCTCCGCGTTTCCTAACGCATCGGCGAGGCGATCTGACGAGGCCATGACGTAGTAAACCAAGCCGATTTCACCCAGTTCGAAATCTTGAGCCAAATGGAAACCGAGCCAATCGTCTTGTAATTCTTTGGCGGCGAGTACGAGCACCTTAACTTGGGCGCTTGCGTGAAGGCGACGCTTGCGGTCCTCAAGGTCCACGGTTGTTAAACCTGACCCCAACATGATCGGAGCTAGATCTCTTCCCGCCGTCCGCAATCGGGCGCAAACGAGCCGCGCTATTCCTCCAGTGGAGCTTGGTATCGATGAGAGGTCGTTAGCAAAACCAACCTTACGCATGTACAGTTCTCATTTTGCGAGCGCTGCGCCGGCCAGAAACCGCTGAAATAATCCCAAGACATGTCTGCCGACCGTTGTACTAACGTCGAACGCTGCCGGACCGAAACTTTGACATAGATCAAGTTGGGATGTCCCCTCCTGAGGGCCCGATGCATCGGGGGAAGGCATCACTCTTCGCCGCTAGAGTACTGCATCGCTGCCGCAGAACGTCATCACGATGGCACTAGTGGCGGGGTGGAGGCTTTCCGGATATGTCTCGACGGAAATTCCCGCCGGTGCCGTTCCCATTGCCCTAATCGCCCGATCGGTCGCTCGTGCCGGCGAGCGCCGCCGCCGTTTTGATCAGTCGATGCAACTGACCTTCGACAGCGCGGCGTCGGTCGGCGTGCCCGGAGTGTCGATCCCATCCGTCCATTCCGAGCGCGGGTCCACAATAGTAGTCCGCTGCTGCGAAGCGGGTCATCGTTACGGCTTGGCGCATCCCCACAACAGACTGGCCTCAATTCACAAGAAGTGATCGCCGCATCTGTTTAGACGGGCTGTTTTTCCCAGACGAAGGCGTCAGAGGTTTGAATGAACGTGACCCACGAGATTGGAGTGCAGCGCCTTCAGGCCGCCGGAGCTGATCAAGTAGCCGATCAAGTCGCCGCCTTCCGTAACGTGGCTGGAGGGCTCGGTGGATGGGACGGTTGGATCCGAGGTCGCTTTAGCAGACCGATTATTGGAATTGTCTGGCCCGAAGAGCAATCCGGTCAAGCGGAGGTGCAGCCTTCGGCGAGAGCCACCGCCGGAAAAGATCGCCGTTGATGGTAAATAGCAAGCAAAGTTTGGGCACTGCCCAGGGCTCACCTTGGCCGCTCGACAGCGACCTTCTGAGAAACTCCAGATGTGCAAGATTTGCTGAGAGCATTTCGTTTCTCAAATTGCGGGCATGGTGGACTGCAAAGAATAGGCCCCAGCTTCGGGGGATAAGCTGGGGCCTTCGTCACGCAGAGATGGTGCCTGTTTGTGAGGGGCAAGCACCGAGTTGGCAACCTGGTCCCGAAGTCTTCGTTCCTAAAAGCAGTAGCCGTGTCCTCGCGGCTGTGGGAAGAGGAGCCGCTAGTGACGGCTCCTAACAGGAATTGGCGACTAACTTAGCGGCGGCGACGGAATCCGGGAGGGCTGGACAGTCGCAACCGCGGTCGTACGGCATAGACCGCACGGCCTTCTTATTGCAGAGTACGCCCGTTGGGTTAGGCGATGGCGAGAACACGGCCCGCCGGTTCTGCTGGCGGGCCCACTAGATCAGTCTTTCAGTATCGCCTCCGGCGCCGAGTCGGATCTTCTCCGCTGCCTCGGTGAATAGCGCCTTCTGTAATCCGCCAGCCGAGCCAGTTGTGCCACTAGGCCCGGCCCAGAACCAGTAGTCCCCGGCGCCTCCTGCACTCGAGGACGAGCCGCCCATGCCCGTCGATCCGCCGGTGCCGACCCCTGCGCCGGCACCACCAGCTCCGCCAGCACCTGCACTACCGGATCCGCTAGATTGGGCATATGCAACGCTAGCCGCCCCTGCGAGTACCACCGCTGCTGTTAGGGTGGCAATAATCGTCTTCCGCATATGGCCTCTGTCAAACGCCATCCGGAACTGCCCCCTTTGCGTCATGAAGAACTGCCCCCACCCTCGGGTTCATGATGTCGGTTG
>NZ_JBANBA010000161.1:0-14590 GCF_059803475.1 Bradyrhizobium sp. UFLA05-89
TCGCCGCAGCTTCGAGATCGGTCTGCGGAGCTCGCAGACCTTCATCCCGGGTAACATTCCTTCCTGAGGCAATACGGATGTGGAAGCTTCGGCGCCCAAGCTCTCACCTCATGCGATCGCCTTCGCAAAGGTGGCGAGCGAAGGAGTCTTACAGCGTCCCCGGAAACGCGCCGCCGTCGAGCAAGATGTTCTGCCCGGTGATGAAGCCGGCCCTGGCGCCGCACAGGAAGGCGCAGGCGTAGCCGAACTCGTCGGGATCGCCGAAGCGGCCGGCAGGATTGAGCTTTGCGCGCTCGGCGAGAAGCTGCTCCGGCTTGATGCCGCGCTTGTCGGCTTCGGCCTTCGCCGTGCCGCGCAGACGATCGGTCTCGAACGGACCCGGCAGCAGGGCATTGATGGTGACGTTGTTGATCACCGTCTTGCGCGACAGGCCGGCGACGAAGCCGGTGAGGCCGGCGCGCGCGCCGTTGGAGAGACCCAAGATCTCGATCGGCGCCTTCACGGCGGCCGAGGTGATGTTGACGATGCGGCCGAACTTGCGTGCCATCATGCCGTCCACCGTCGCCTTGATCAGCTCGATCGGGGTGAGCATGTTGGCGTCGATCGCCTTGATCCAGTCGTCGCGGGTCCAGTTGCGGAAATCGCCGGGCGGCGGGCCGCCGGCGTTGTTGACCAGGATGTCCGGATCGGGGCAGGCCTTCAGCACGGCCTCGCGTCCCGCCGGCGTCGTGATGTCGCCGACGATCTCGGTAACCGTCACGCCCGGATGGGCCTTCCGGATCTCCTCGGCCGTTGCCTTCAGCGCGTCCGCGCCACGCGCGGTCAGCGTGACATGCACGCCCTCATTGGCGAGCGCCACGGCACAGGCGCGACCGAGGCCCTTGCTGGACGCGCAGACGATTGCGCGGCGACCCTTGATCCCAAGATCCACTGGTTCACTCCTGTGATGTCTGGCAGGTTTGGAGGCGCCACTGTAGCCAATCTCACTCCCGTTGATAAGAGACGGGCCGTTGCCAAAATGCATGGCGCGCCCGCGGAAGAAGGTCACACTGCGTCAGATGGGCCGCTCCCTCTTGATGCGATCGATGGCGGCCGCGGCTTCAGGCGGCAGAGACTTGAATCCCATCTGTCCGGCAGCGGAGAACAGCGGGCGCAATTGCGACCCCACGAGGAACGGAGGCTGCCTGTTGGCGGGCACCAATTGATCGAAGACCAGGACCAGCGTTGTCGCGACGAGGCCGACCCGGACGGCTCCGAGCGCTGCGCCGCCTATGCGGTCTCCGAGCCCGGCTTCGCCGACCGCATCATCCAGCGCGGCGCGGCCGAGATGTCCAAGCGTCATGCCGGTTGCGACGAAAACGCCGAAGAACAACACCCAGCCCTGAAGCAGAGGCGAGGCGGTCTCACCGGCCACGTGGGGTGCGATGAGCGACACCAGCCAGATCGAGATCGGTGCAGCCAGAAGATAGGCCAGGATGGTCATCGCACTGCGCAGCAGGCCGGTCCTGAAGCCGAAGCCGATCGCCACGGCCAGCGCTGCATAGACCGTGAGATCGAAACTGTTCATGAGCTGCGCCCTGCCTGCATGGAACGAGTGAACGGCGAACCCATCATTCCGGTTTCAGATCACTAAAATGGTCTGTATCTATGCGGGGGGCAGACCCTGGGACCTTCGCCATGTCAGACGTATTCGACGTCAGTAAAGAAACCATCCTCATTACCGGCGCCAGCCAGGGCCTGGGGCGCCAGTTCGCGCGCGTGCTGGCCGCGCACGGCGCCGCCGTCGTGCTCGCCGCGCGCCAGACGGACAAGCTTCGCGCGCTCGAAACGGAGATTCGCAGCAAGGGTGGGCGCGCCGCGGCGATTGCGCTCGATGTCACCGACACCGCATCGATCGCAAGATCGGTCGATGCCGCGGAAGCTGCGCTCGGTCCCATCACCGTGCTGATCAACAATGCCGGCATCGCGATCGAGAAGCTCGCGACCGAGCAGACGGAAGCGGACTGGGACGCCGTGGTCAGCGCCAATCTCAAGGGCGCCTATTTCCTCAGCACCGAGCTGGCGCGACGAATGATCGCACGCAAGCAGCCAGGCAACATCGTCAACATCGCCTCCGTGCTCGGCACCGGCGTGTTGAAGGCGGTCTCGCCTTACGCGATCTCCAAGGCCGGCATGATTCAGGCGACCAAGGCGATGGCGCTGGAGCTCGCCGGCCAAGACATCCGCGTCAATGCGCTGGCGCCCGGCTATATCGACACCGAGATGAACCACGATTTCTGGTCGACGCCGGCAGGCGAGCGCCTGGCCAAGCGCATCCCGCAGCGCCGTGTCGGTGCCGAATCCGATCTCGACGGCGCGATCCTGCTGCTCGCCTCAAAAGCGTCGCGCTACATGACGGGTAGCGTGGTGACGGTGGATGGCGGTTTTCTGTTGAGTTGATCCGTCTCGTCATCCCGGACAAGCGTAGCGAAGCGGAGCGCAGATCCGGGACCCATACCCCCAGGGAGATGTTTGACGAAGACTCGTGATGATCAATTTCGCGCCAGAAACTACTTCCTGGGGTAATGGGTCCTGGCCTTCGCCAGGACGACCGTGATGAGATTGCGCGACTTACGTCACCGCATCTCCTCCTTGATCATATCCGCCGCCTTCTCGCCGATCATAATCGTCGGCGCGTTGGTGTTGCCGCCGATCAGGGTCGGCATGATCGAGGCATCGACGACGCGCAGACCTTCGAGGCCGTGCACCCTGAGCTTGGGATCGACCACCGCGAGCGGATCAGTGCCCATCTTGCAGGTGCCGACCGGGTGATAGACGGTGTCGACGCGCTGGCGCAGGATGGCGCGGATATCGTCGTCGGCTTTCACATCGGACGTGAACATGTCCTTTTTCTGCAATGCGCGCAGGGACGGCGTCTCCATCAGCCGCCGCGTCGTCTTGTAGCCGGCGACCATCGCTTCCAGATCGGCGGCCTCACCCAGGAAGTTCGGATCGATCAGCGGCGCCTGCGCGGGATCGGCATTCTTCAGCGCTACGCTGCCGCGGCTCTGCGGCCTGAGCAGGCAGACGTGACACGAGAAACCCGCCTCCTTGTGGCGCTTGCGGCCGTGGTCGTCGAGCATCGCAATGACGAAGTGCAACTGGATGTCGGGCAGATCGAGATCGGGCCGCGTCTTCAGGAAGCCGCCGCATTCGGCAAAGTTGGTGGTCATCAGACCGCGACGCTCGCGGCGGTATTGCCTGATCGCGCGGAGCAGCGATGGCAATCGACCGAGCGAACTGTGCACGAAATGCGGATAGTCGGAGGCGTAGACGAAGACGAAATCCGGATGGTCCTGGAGATTGCGTCCGACGCCCGGCAGATGATGCACGGCGCCAATGCCGTGCGCGCCTAGAGCCTCGCCGTGGCCTACGCCCGACAGCATCAGGAGCTGCGGTGACTGAAACGCGCCCGAGGCGAGGATCACCTCGCGTCGGGCGCGCAGCTGCTTCCTCTGCTTTCCCTGCATATATTCGATACCGACTGCGCGGGTGCCTTCGAACAGGATCTTCGTCGCCTGCGCCCCCGTCTCGACGCGTAGACTTGCGCGTGTTCCGATGTGCGGATGCACATAGGCGCGCGCCGCGCTCCAGCGCTCGCCATTGTGCTGCGTCACCTGGTAGCTGCCGAGCCCTTCTTGGTCCTCGGCATTGAAGTCCTCGCGCACGCGAAACTGCGCCTCGCGCGCGGCCTGCAGGAAGACGTCATGGATCGGATTTTCGGAGCGCAGCTTGTTGACATGCAGGGGGCCACCCTTGCCGTGATACTCGCCGTCGAAATCGGCATTGTTCTCCGCGCGCTTGAAATAGGGCAGCACGTCCGCGTACGACCAGCCGGTATTGCCGAGCGAGGCCCAGTGGTCGTAGTCCCACTTGTTGCCGCGGATGTAGACCATGGCGTTGATCGCCGAGGAGCCACCTAATCCCTTGCCGCGCGGTTGATAGCCGACGCGGCCGTTCAACCCCTTCTGCGGCACGGTGTCGAAGGCCCAGTTGGCCGCGCTGTATGGCAGCGCGAGCCCGAAGGGCGTGGTGATCCGCCAACTGTCGTTCCTGCCGCCCGCATCGAGCAGCGCGACCGAGGTCTGCGCATCCTCAGACAGCCGCCCCGCCACCGCGCAGCCGCCCGAGCCCGCGCCGATCACCACGAAATCGAATGTGTCAGTCATTGTTGTTTTCCCCCACTGAACATTGCCGTCATGCCCCGCGAAGGCGAAGCCGGGGCATCCAGTACGCTGCGGCTTTTCGGTTCAGGCTCTGCCGTCTCTGGAATACTGGATCGCCCGGTCAAGCCGGACGATGACAGTGGTGTCTTGTGGCGGCGCTCTAATCCAGCAGCCCCCGGTGGCACAACCGGGCGTTTCTCAGGGTTTGGGACATGGCGTTTCCCCGTCATCTTGTTGCCGCAAGCTGGTCCTTTGCGGAACTTATGGCAAGTGCTGGCTTTTTCCGCCCCTCACGGGTGCATTTTGCCTGTCATAAAGTCGAAAAAAACGTTCCCTCGGGCCTTTCCAAAGAGCCTCGCGGTTGATACATAGCCCTCGCACCCGACGGGCTTGGCCCCGGGGTTGCCTTCCAAGGAACCCTTTGGGACGCGAAAGCAAGCCACGCGACGAGCGCTGGTCCTTCGACCGTCCCCCAGATTCCCGAAAAGGCGTGCAAAAGCTTAACGCGGGGTGGAGCAGCCCGGTAGCTCGTCAGGCTCATAACCTGAAGGTCATAGGTTCAAATCCTATCCCCGCAACCAAATTCGGACTTTACCGGTTCCGATGAGAAAATGGCCCGCCTCGCGCGGGCCATTTTTGTTTTGGGACCGGACGAGCGGCTCAGGGTGTCGCAATCGCAGGCGAGATGGTCTGGAGCGAAACGTCGTTGCGTCGCTGCCAGAAGGGCGCGTTGGGAAAGCGACGTTCCGATGCATACATTGCGCGCTGCGTGACCAGATAGGATGCGATCCCTTCCAGAAACTGTCGCTCGTAGCGCCGGGATGCCGTTGTATCCCGCGCGAGGGCACCGGCTACGCTCTCGGCGGCCTGGATGCCGCTCCATAGCGCGGTGGCAAGACCGTTCGCTCCCAGCGGATCGAGCGCAGTCGCGGCATCGCCCGCCCGAATGATGCGATGGTCGACCATCCCTGACATGGTGGTGGTGCTCGCCGGCGCGAACTCTAGGTGCGCGCACGCAGCCATGTCGATGCCGAGGCTCGTCACGCGCGCGGAGATCGCATGGGTGTGCGAAACCATATCGGCCCATAGAGTCATGTTCTTGCGCAGGCCCGCCGGGAGCAGGTCCGAATCCGTGAAGAAGCAGAGCAGGATGCGGTCACCCGGCAGCATGGACATGTACCACCATCCCGCCGCGACGGCCTCGACGAGCGTCGCCGGCACGGCTTCGACATCCTGCGCAAGCTCGAAAATGCCGTAGCAGGCCACGAGCTTGTCCAGACGCCGAAGCGGTGTTTCGCCCCCGGACGTGATCGAGGCGCGGCCGGAGCAGTCGACAACGAACTCTGCTTCGATCGAGGCGCCATCGGCAAGATCGACAACGACGTGGTCCGACGCCCGCGAGAGCCGACCGGCCTCCGCGCACTGTCGCGCGAGGCCGTCGGCATCGAGCGTCTGGGCCATGCGGGTCTCCAACCGCTGCCGGTCGATATGCCAGCCCGACGCTCCGTCCTGGTGAAACGCATCCCGCCGCAGCGTGGTGCTGCCCCACACCGAATAGCGCCCCTGGCACGCGATCGCGGTCTCTGCGTCGAGCAGGCCAAGCCAGCCGAGCCTTTCGAGATGGGGAGATGCTCGAAATGAAAGCGTTTCGCCGCGATTGGCGACGTCATGACCGGGCGCAATGAGAAGCGGACGGCATCCCCGCCTGAGAAGGGTGCGGGCACAGGCCATCCCTGCCATTCCCGCACCCAGAATCACGACCTGATGCATGTGCGTCTAGGAGCGGTCTTTGACGTTGGAAAGATCCAGTGTGCCGCGTTGCACTTCGACGAAAACGTCCTTGGGAATGCCCGGGACATCCTTCGGACCGGCACGGCGCACCACGACGCCCATTTGCGTCCACAGCTCGATCATTCGCCGCAATCCGTCGGTGTAGCTGGCCTCGACATGCAGGCCGATGCCGGCCGCCCCGCGCGACCAGGCAACCCGCGCGTGGTAGAAGCGCAGCCGCTCTTCCGCCGAAAGATCCGCGCGCATCATCTGCTTGTAGAAACCTTCCGGCAGGACGTCGACGGGAAGCAGCGCAGGCCACCAGACCGGCGTCGGGAAACCGTCCGCCGTCAGGACTGACTGGCAGCTGAATGCATCGCCCTGCCAGGGAACGCCCATCCATCGCGTGAGATCGCCCGGTGCCTGCGGCCCCACCGGTGCGCCAGCCTCCTTCCGATCGGGATGACCGGAGAAGACATTCTGCGGATTGAGCTGCAATCCGACATCCTGCACGAGGCTCTTCCGCGTCGAGATCGCGATGCGGAAGGGAAGCGGTGTTTCCGTCGTGGACCGATACAGCTCGGCATGGCGGACCGGCCATGTGATCTCGACGCCCGGATGGAATGCGCCACCCGAGCAGGCATCCAATGCCGCGCGCGTGAGCGCCTCCGGTCGGAGCGGCAACGGCATGTCGTCGAGCTTCTCGACCGCGTTGGCGGCCGCGTCGTTGAGGTCGTCGGTGAACTCGCCTTTGGCCCAGTGGCTCAGGATCTGGTACTGGGTCGGCGTCAGCGTGAGCCAGCCGGTCGGGCTTCCCGGGAAGTTGACGCCATCCCCGAGCATGGGAGGCAGCGCGTCGGAGCGCCGGTCTTTGCCGCCGGGCTTGCGGAATGCGGCCAGAACCTTCTCACGCGCGGGACGCGCTTTCTCCGCGGGGTCCGCCAGCGACTGCACGACAGCGGGATCTGACAGATCGTCGAGATCGCTCCAGGCCTTGCTGAGATAGGACGCCTGCACGATCCATTGCATCATGCCGGAGCGCCGCAGGATCGGAAGCACATCCCGGCGAAACGACACCGCGGCGGACACCGGCTTCATGTGCCCCGACGCGATCATGGCTTCGCGCGCCGCGTCGTAGAGACTGACGATCGGCTCGATCTGCGGCGCGAATTTCGGACCGCAGCAGACGACCCAGGCCGGCTCGCAGGCCATGTCCGCGCCTCCGATCCAGACGCTGGCCTTCACCCAGCCGTCGCACCAGTCGTCATGCCATCCGTCATTGTTGGTGAAGTCGCGCACCGGGTTCTGCGGCAGGGCGGAATTGGAGATGCCGTCGGCGGGAAAAACCAGCAGCCGCCCGGCCTCGTCGGTGCGCAGATGACCGAGCGTCACCGGCATCGTCTTCCAGAACTTGCCGGCCATGCGATAGGCCGCGTCACGGCCATCGGCGTTCTTCGAAGCGCCGTCGATCCGGACTGGACCTGCGTCGATCACCAGCATGTCTTCGCGGCGGGCCGGCTCGATGGCGGCATTGCGCAACGCGCCGGGAATGCCCGGCGCATTGTCGCCGCCGTCCATTGCGTTCGAATAGCCGTACCAGGCCGCCTTGGTGTTCGCCACATGCACGGTCCATCGCAGGCCGTCGGCTTCGCCGAGCTCGCGCACGACGCGGCCCTGATCATCATAGCCGTAGACGCGAAAGCGCTGGACCTGCTTCTTGATGCGGCTCGGTCCCTGCTTGAATCCGCCCGCGGGCTCATTCATCAGGCCCGGCACTTCAGGCGCGAGGAACCATTCATCGCCATTGCCGACGCGCGAAAAGCCGATCGCCGGAAAAATCGCCGCGCGCACGATGGTCGCACCGGCAGGCGCTTGCGCTTGCTGAGCCAGCGCCGGCAACACGGCCGCCCTGAACAGTGCAGGCGCTGCAAAACCGACGGCGGATGCGCTGATCAGGAAGTCACGGCGTTTCATGAGCGAATGTCTCCGGTTGATGACCCGCGAAGATTGATGGAGCGATCACTAGGTAGAAATCTTTAACGTGTGGTTGTCTGGCGTTGCGGGACTGCAAAAAAGCAACCTCCGGTGCCTTCTGCCGCGCGCACCTGGAGCATGATCCGGACCCGAAGGGCCGCGTTAGCGCAAAGTGTGGAGCGGTTTTCCCTCGCGACAAACGCGGAACGCGTTTGCGCGGAGATCATGCTCAATCAACAACCTGAAGCGCGATGACGATTCATCCTGATCTCATCGCGCTTTAGGCTTTCTTGTTGCGGAATGTTGCTGGCGGGCCCGCCCGCCAAGAGCAGCCAACTATCGGACATCTTTAGGACACCCTCATTTTCGAGTACCTAACCGAATCGAAACCAATGGCGCAGGGAGTACAGAGCGTTGATACGAATTGGCTGTTACAAGCGGCAGATCAGAGCGGCCGTCCTCGGCTGTCTGCTGCTCGCCTCATCGCATGCGAGCGCAACGATCGATGGTCTTGCCGGGACGTGGTCCGGGAACGGTTCCATGAAGCTCTCGGAAGGGGGCCGCGAGCGAATTCGCTGCAAGGCAAGCTACGTGGTCAAGAAGCCCGAAAAATCCATGAGCTTCGAGCTGAAATGCGCAAGCGATGCCTACAAGATGCTGCTGTCCGCCCAGATCGAGCAGGAGGGCTCCACGCTTTCGGGCAACTGGTTTGAAAGCGAGTATCGCCAGGGCGGCAAGATCACCGGAAAGAGCTCGGACGGACTTGTCGAGGCAAGGATCGAAGGCAACACCGTCGCCGCTTTCGTGACCATTCGGACCAAGGCCAACCATCAATCCTTCGCGCTGGAATCGCCGGGGGCCTGGGCCTCCGAAGTGTCCGTCGAGCTGGACCGGGTCAGCAACTGAGTTGGGGGCCGTCTCGCGTCCTTTGCTGGCGGTGCTGATCGCGGGATGCCTTGTTCGCGTCCCCCGGTGCTCTCGCATATGGCGGTTGAGAGGCTGCGAAGGGTCCTCGGCCTCATGGTTCGAGACGCGCCGCAAGCGGCGCTCCTCACCATGAGGGTCTAGATTTTCGCCGCGACGAGACCTCATCCTGAGGAGCCCGCCAAAAGGCGGCCGTCTCGAAGGATGGGCCGCAAAGACATCACCCGCAAAGGCATCGCCCTCCACGATCTCCCCGATACGCGATCGGCCCTGCCGCTGTGCGGGGAACGCGATCGCGTGCGCCGTCGCGATGGACGATTTGCCGCAAGTGATCCAGTTCACATTCAGCGTGACGGTCCTTGCTGTAGCCTAAGGTTGCATTTGTAGAACGCCTATTTCGAGCAAGTCCTTGAAGTCGCACGGGCTGAAACGCCCACGCGGCACGCAGTTCTTTAATGAGCGCATCCCCTGTCTCGAGTCCGTGCCGTGGCTGACGAGCAGGCGATGGAGGGGGCAGCATGAGCGAATCGACCGCCCAGCAACGCGTGAACTGGAAGACATTCGAGTGCGCCGAACACGCGATGGCCCGCATCGCGTTTGGTCCCGACGAGATCCTCGTCGCGCCCCCGACGGCTGATGCCTGGCAGGCGCTGTCGATGGTGCTGGCAGCCCATGGCTACAACATCAGGACAGCCGATACCGACAGCTACAACTGCCGCGCCATTACCGGCGGCACCGAGAAGAGCCTGCACGCCTACGGCATTGCACTCGACGTCAACTGGACGACCAACCCGTACAAGGAGACCTCGGACCAGCGCAAGGTCCGCTTTTCCGACCAGCCGACGCAGGATCTGCGCGCCCAGGACGTCAAGCGCAACCTTGCCGACACCGACATGACCCAGGCCATGATCGACGACGTGCTTGCGATCAAGACGGTCAACAAGAAGCGGGTGTTCGAGTGGGGCGGCAACTGGATCAACATCAAGGACACCATGCATTTCGAGATCGACGTCAAGCCCGACGATCTCGCGACGGGCATCGACTGGGGCTCCGTGAAGGGCGTAGTCAACGGCCGGCCGGTGCCGGACCGGCTGATGGAAACGCGCGGCGGCGGGACGCCTTTGCAAGGCGACATCGCGCTCGGAAATTTCGAGAAGGTGCATGCCCTGATCGAGAAATGGGAGGGCGGCTACACCAATCATCCGCGCGATCCCGGCGGCCCGACCAACATGGGCATCACGCAGAAGGACCTGTCGGCCTGGCGGCATGCGCCGGTCACCGCCGATGACGTGCGAAACCTCACGCGGGACGAGGCGCTGCAGATCTTCCGCGCCAACTACTGGACGCCGGTGCATGGCGACGAGATCCCGCTGCCGGCCGCCCAGGTCGTCTACAACACGGCCGTTCTGAGCGGGACGACGCGCGCCATCCGTTTGTTGCAGCAGGCGCTGGCCCGTGGGCAGAACGGGCTCGCGGTGGACGGACGCATGGGGTCGCTTACGATAGATGCCTGCCTTGCCGCCGATCAGAAGATGCTCGTCGAGGACTATTGCTCGACCTACGAATCCTATCTGCGCAGCCTTGCCATCTTCGACACGTTCGGCCGCGGCTGGCTCAACCGGCTCGCCGAGATCCGGCAGACCGCGCTCGGATGGGCGGAAGCGCCAGAGATCAGTGTGGACGTCATGCCGCAGCGGGAGCTGCAAACGACGCCCGTGCTGGGGACGACCGAGCTCAGGTTCGGCGACAAGGGCGCGCTGGTCGAGGGCCTGCAGCGCAAGCTGACGGAGCTTGGCTATTCGCTGGGCGAGATCGACGGCCAGTTCGGCACGCTGACGCGCGAGGCGCTGCTGGCGTTCCAGGCCGACAACAACGTATCCCCGACCGGCGTCCTGGATGCGGCCACCCAGGTCGCGTTCGCCCGGCCGCAGCCGCGACCGCTCTCGCGCGATCGCCTCTCCGCGACGTCGGACGATCTGCGGGCGAGCGGCTCGCAGACCATCAAGGCCGCTGACAACACCAAGATCGCCGGCTGGATCTCGACGATCCTCGGCGCGCTCGGCATCGGCAACAGCGCCGCGGTCCAGGTCGTCAACAACAACGTGGCTGTGCCCCCGGCGCCCAATCTGTCCCAGTTCCTGACAGAAGTGCAGAAGCTGCTGACGTCACCCCAGCTGCGTGCCGATCCGGCGAACACCCAGCAGGTGCTCGATGCCGCCAAGCAGCTGCAGAATTTCAACGTCAAGCAATTGCTGTCGCCGGAAAATATCCAGATCCTCGACAATATCCGTGGGCTGATCCCCGCCAATGTCATCAGCTCAAATCCGGCACTCGGCAATTTCTTTCAGATCGTCGACGGCGCGCGCGGGTTCACGCAGTTCCACACCATCTTCGACGCCTTGCCGGGGATGTTCGCCAACGACTCGACGCTTCAGCTGCTGTCGAAGGGGCTGTCGGCCGTGGCGGGCAGCGTGATCCCGGGTTTCGGCGGATCGCTCGCGACGCTCGCGATTGGCCTTGCCGCCAATTATTTCAGCAATCGCGTCATTGAGGCCCGCACGCGCGACCACGTCACGGGCGCCAACACGAACCGATGACCATGTACGACACCCAGCAAGACAGTCATGTCGGCCGCAACGGCCAATCCGTCCAACTCGGGGGCGAGCCATGATCATTGACACCAACATGCGGACAACTCCGCGTCTGGCTTCGCTGAAACAGAACGGCGTCGATACCATCATCCGCTATTATTGCCGCAACACGCACCAGCCCGAGAAGCGGCTGACGCCCGACGAAGCCGACGCCATCGTTCGCGCCGGAATGAAGCTTGCCATCGTCTATCAGGGCGCCGGCGATTCCGCGGCATCGTTCTCGCAGGACGCGGGTGCCAAGGACGGCGCCTACGCGCGCGATTACGCGGCGAACGTCATCGGTCAGCCCACAGGTTCAGCGATCTACTTCGCCGTCGACTATGACGCCTCCGATGCGGACATCCGCACGCGCATCGTTCCGTATTTTCGCGCGGTTCGGCAGGTCCTGACGGGCGGGGCGGGCGCTCCCAGCTATCAGGTCGGGGTCTATGGCAGCGGCGCAGTGTGCCAGGCACTGCTCGCGGCCGGACTGGTGTCGTTCACCTGGGTCTCCCAATCCAGCGGTTTCAACGGCACGGCCACCTTCCTGCGCTCCGGGCAATGGAATCTGCATCAGCGGCTGCCTTCGACGTTATACGGCCTCAGCGTCGATCCGAATGACCCCAATCCGCAACGCCCGCAGTTCGGGGCGTTCAACGCTCTCACGGGCGCACCTGCGCTCGCAAACATCGGCGTGGCGGGCAATTACGCGCCGCTGCCATCCCTGAGCGCGACGTTCGTGCAGCAACAGCTCCAGCGTCTCAACTACCCGCCGGGTGCGATCGACGGCGACTACGGACCGCTGACGCGCGCGGCGCTGCTCGCGTTCCAGGCCGACAACGATCTGCCGCTGACAGGCGTGGCGGATGCTGCGACCGCGGCCGCCTTCGAGACCGCGCGCCCGCGTGCGCTCGACCCGAACCGCGTGCGGGCGACGGCCGACGATTTGCGCAAGATGGGCTCCGTGACCATCAAGCAGGCGGATCATACCAAGACAGCGGGGTGGATCGCGTCGATCCTCGGTGTGCTCGGCATCGGCAACAGCGGCATCGTCGAGATGGCGAATTCGGCAGGTGCGCCGGTGGTATCAGCGCCGACCGGACAATTGCCGCAGGGGTTGTTCAAGTTTCTGGGCGACCTGCAAGTTTTCCTGTCGTCGCAACAGCAGACGGACAAGCTTGATCAGATCAAGGAAGGTCTCCGCCAGCTGCAAGCCGTCGACCTGAAGAACCTGATCACCCCGGAAAACGCCAATGTGCTGCAGCAGCTGAAAGCGTTGATTCCGCCTGATGTGCTCACCAAGAACCCCGACCTCTCCAAGGTCCTTCAGCTCGCCGACATCGCGCACCAGGCGAGGCCACAATTGCAGACGGTGTTCGACATGCTGCCAAGCTTTTTCACCGACGGCACCGCCTTGCAGGTCCTGGCGAAGGGCGCGGCCGTGGCCGCATCGTCGATGATTCCCGGCTTCGGCGGCAGCCTCGCCGCGCTCGGTATCGGCCTTGCCGCCAACTATTTCGGCAACAAGATCATCCAGGCCCGCGTCGCGGATCATCAGACTGGTGCTAACAGGGGGCTGTAGCAGTCGCAGTCGGGACGGTGATACTTGGCTGCCGAACTAGGGCGCGTACTCATCAATCTTCGTCGATGTCCGGTTCGCTTCGACACCGACCGCCTTTGCGAAACCGCAGCAAATGTCGCGGTGGGCCAGAAACAGACACATGGAAGGCTAGGATATGCTCGCCAGAACCACCTCACTCAGAACACGTGTAGGAGGGACCCCCTGGTCGTCGGCCCCATAATTTCCAGATGTCAAGGCAATGATTAGCTGAAGGGCAGGTACAATATACAAACGCTGTCCGCCTTCTCCTTGCGCCATCCACATGCGTTCCAATCTTCCTACGGCCCATCCTTTTGGTTTCCCGAATGCCACATCGAGCAAAAACCATTGATAGCCGTAACGTCGCATCTCGTCGCAACTTACGATAGGCGTAGTGCAGCGCCGAATCCACTCAGCAGGCACAATCTGACGGTCGTCTTGCCGACCGCCGTGAAGCATCAACGTCCCAATCTTTGCGAGGTCGCGAACGGACATGCGAGCGCCTGACGCTGCGAATGGCTCGCCGTCTGGTCCGACGGCCCATTCAGTGGGACCCATACCGAGCGGCTCGAAAAGAAACTCGCGCGCGAATTGATGCAGGGACTTGCCTGACCCTTTGGCAATCAAGCGAGCGAGCAAGGCCGTCGCGCCGCCGCAGTAATTCCAATGCATCCCCGGAGTGTCGATGGCCGGGCGCTCCAATATGTAACGGTAGCGGTCTGGCGCGTTGTCCATTGCGATTTCGCTGTTGCGTGGATCAGCATAGGACAGGCTGCTTTCATCCCAATCCGTACCCATGGTCATTGAGAGAGCATGGTGAACAGTCACGCGCGAGCGCTGCTCGTTGGCGAGATCAATATACTCCGGAAAAGCCGTAAGCAGGCTTACCTCTGGCGCCGGTACCTTCCCAAGTTGAAGGGCGATTCCGTAGAGCAACGCCACAATGCTTTTCGAGCAGGATCGCAGATCATGCATCGCACTCGCGTCAAATTTGACCGTGCCGAGATCGCCGACGCCTCTCTCGCGATCTTGCCCCTCGAAATAGCGCTCAACAATTAGGTTGTCGTTCTGAACAACGACAAGCCCGTGGATGTTCCAGACACGCCGCTCTGCAACTGCCTGATCGAGCCTTCGGATCACATCGGTTGCGAATTTGTCAGAAAGGTACGTGGGCGATTGCTGCCCCAATGCCGGCAGGATCGGCGCCCCCATGGCCACTGTTCCTATTCCTGAAAGTATTTGGCGACGATTTGGCATGGCCGAAGCACCTCGTCTGGGAGTATCGCTTTATAATATCAACTTGCCCGTGAATGCCAGCTACGGGTCAAAGTCGGCGTTTTGGACCGCTGCCACTTCCGGTCTACACCCGACAGCCGACGCTTGGACGAGCTTCGAGCCGGGCAGCATCGGGCCAGAGGACTTGTATGGGGCGATTGGTGTCAAGCGCTTTCGTTATTGGCCATCTCCTTGTTCGGCCGGGCTGCGAC
>NZ_JBANBA010000162.1:0-14375 GCF_059803475.1 Bradyrhizobium sp. UFLA05-89
GAACAACAATGACCAAACGCATCGACTACGACGAGATCGCTCCGAACGGCCTAAAGGCGCTCGGCGGCGTCTATGGCTATGTCATGCAGAGCTTCCCGCCGAGCTGGTTGAACTCGTATATTTGCGTGTCTCGCAGATCAACAACTGTGCCTACTGCCTCGACATGCACACCCGCGACCTCATCAAGAGAGGCGTAAAAGTCGAGAAGCTCGCGCTGGTGCAGGCCTGGGCCGAATCCGGCGATCTCTTCAGTCCGCGTGAGCGTGCCGCGCTTGCTTGGGCCGAAACCGTGACTCGCGTCTCGGAGACCGGCGTGGGTGTTGAGGCTTTCCGGGCCGCGTACACAGTCTTTGCGGAAAAGGAACTGGTCGATCTCACGATCGCAATCGGCCTGATGAATGCCTACAACCGGATCGCCATCAGCTTCCGGAAAACGCCGCAGGCAATACTCGAACATGAGCGCGTGCGTCGGAGCGCGAGCAGCCAGGGAGCTTCGTTATGAAGATATTCGTTGCTGGCGCGACCGGCGCCGTGGGCCTTCCGCTTGTGCGGGCGCTATGCACGCTTGGTCATCAGGTGACCGGCATGACACGCGCCGGTCCGGGCGCAGACCGTCTCCGCGAACTTGGCGCCTCGGCCTCCGCCGCTGACGCATTCGATCCGAAGGCAGTACGCGATGCGATCGAGGCGGCGGCGCCGGATGCGGTGATTGACCAATTGACCTGGCTTCCCGCCAATCCCGCCGACACCATCAAGTCCATGCCCAATGATACCCGCCTTCACCGTGAGGGCGGGAGGAATCTACTCGCTGCGGCCAACGAGCTCGGCGTCAGGCGCTACATCCTGCAGTCGCGTGGCTTTTACCTCGATGCTCCCCGAGGACAACTCGCCGACGAGACCGCCAAACTCCGCTATCACGCGCCCGGCGAGATCGGCGAGAGCACGCGCGCCATCGGAGCGTATGAGGATCGTGTCCTGGCGTCGGCAGCCCTGGAGGGCGTGGTTTTGCGCTATGGCTTCTTCTACGGTCCCGGCACGTGGTACCGCCCGGACGGAGCCATCGCCGAGCAGGTGCGTAATCGCGAGTTGGCGATCATCGGCGAAGGCAACGCCGTCTGGTCCTTCGTCCACATCGATGACGCGGTCGCCGCAACGGTTGCCTCAGTGAGAGCTGAACCCGGGATCTATAACGTCGTGGACGACGATCCGCTGTCCATCTCCGAATGGCTGCCGGCCTTCGCCCGCTGGGTCGATGCACCCGAGCCGTCACGGGTGAGCGTGGAAGAGGCGCTGAAGACCGTGGGCGAGGAAGCGGTCTACTACCATACGAAGCTGACGGGTGCCTCCAATAGCCGCGCTAAAGCGAAGCTCGGGTTTGCGCCGCGCCCGTTGCTTTGGAAAAGGCCGCCCAGGTGAAGGCAGATTGCGCGATGATCCTCTTTTACCCCTGATTTGCCCGACGCGTCAAGCTAATTTCTGTAAATCCGCAATCACGTCCGGCGGGCGTCACGTACTGTGCATGGGGTTGTTTTTCAGATTTTGATGGAGAGCGCCATCGGGGCCGCTCCCGCGTCAGGTCGCAAACCCCGGTCCGGCCTTCGCCGCGTTTCATGCGCGAGCGGATCAGGAGCAGCGCGACGATGCCGATGTTGAGCGCATTCCACGCCACGCCGTTGGCGAAGGCGGCGGCGTAGGAGCCGGTGGCATCAAAGATCACGCCGGAGATCCAGCCGCCGAAGGACATGCCGAACACGGAGGCGAAGATCACGATGCCGACGCGGGTCGCCGCTTCGCTGGCCGGCATCGCCTCGCGCACGATGATGGCGTAGCTCGGCACGATGCCGCCCTGGAACAGGCCGAACATCGCGGAAATCAGAAAGAGCGAGGTCAGGCTGTCGAAGAACAAATAGAAGACGAGCGCAAAACATTGCGCCAGCGATCCGACCAGCAGCGTACGGATGCCACCGATCTTGTCGGCGAGGTAGCCGGAACCGATCCGGCTGACGATGCCGCAGCCCATCATCAGCGACAGCATCTCCGCGCCGCGCGCCACGCCGTAGCCGAGGTCGCCGCAATAGGCGACGATGTGGACCTGCGGCATCGCCATCGCCACGCAGCAGGAGATCGAGGCGATCGACAGCAGCACCGTCAACGTGTTGGTCGACAGCCCGAGATCGACGCGCGGCGGCGGCGCGTTGGCGTGATTGCGAACCTTGTCGTCGCCGATCTGGGCGCGCAGGATCAGCACCAGCATCGCCATCGTGCTCGCGCAGACGATGCCAATTCCAATGTGGGTCATGCGCCAGCCGGCGGTCTGCACGCCCCAGTTCACGATCGGCGGCCACATCGCGCCCGCGATGTAATTGCCGCTTGCCACGATCGTCACAGCGAGGCCGCGATAGCGCTCGAACCAGTGCGAGGCTTCCGCCATCAGCGGCGCAAAAGTCGCTGATGTCCCGAGCCCGATCAGGAAATACACCGCCACGAACTGCCAGAGCTGGGTCGACACCCCGGCCAGCACGTTGGCGACGCCGAGAAAGGCGATGCTGATCGCCATCGCCGGCACGATGCCGAAGCGATCGGTGATCTTGCCCGCGATCACGCCACCAAGGCCGAAGCCGAACATCATGAGCGTGAAGGCCAGCGACACCGCGCCGCGCGTGGCTGCGAATTCGGCCTGCACGACGGGGATCACGACCACGACCGCCCACATGCCGACAGCGCCGATCGACCCGATCACGAGCGCAAGCACGAGCCGCACCCAGGCCTGACGCGAATCAGGGGTGAAGCCGGCCGGACGTTGCGGGTGATTTGGCGCGTGCACGGCGCGACCTTCTTCGGTGACCGCCTTGCGGTCAAGCATCATGCTACGATGTTGGGCATGCGCGGTGCACTGCGGTAGGAAGAGCTTGGCGGAACCAGGCTTTGCCATTACTTTGTAATCTGCGTGTGCATCATTGCCGCGCGAGGGCATGTGACGGGATGTTGTTGCAATTGACGCGATCGATGCGGATCAAGGTGGGGCGGTTCGTCGCCCTCGCCTATCTGTTCTGCGTTCTCGCGCCGGCAGCAGCCCTTGCCTGGGGCAGCAGTGCCGCGCCGTGCCTTGGCGATGATCTGCAGACCGTCGTTCTCGCGCCGGAGCACCATCACGGCGCGAGCCAGATGCACGCCGACGGCGGCCATGATCACGCCGCTGCGCATGCGCATCACCAGACCGTTGCGCAGGATGCGCCCGCACAACATCATCATGACGGCAAGGGCACACCTGGCCCCTGCTGCGCGATGATGTGCGCGAGCGCGCTGCCGGCCACCCTGCCCGACGTCGTCAAGCCGGTCCAGCCGATCTCGGCCTGTGCGCCCGAGATCGCGGTGAGCCTGCACAGCGAGGCGCCGCCCCTGCTCTACCGTCCTCCCATCGCCTGATCTGACGTCACGACGTGAGGCCTCGCGCATTTTGCGCGCACGGGCTCGTGGTCATCAGACAGATCAGGGATTACCCATGCTTACGCTTCCCGGGGCGAGGTTTGCCGCCGCATCTGCGGCGCGCGGACGGCACTTTGGATTCATCTGGCCGATCCTGGCTACAACGGCGCTCGCGTTGTCCGGCTGCATGCCCGCGACAACAGCGCCGCACGCGAGCGCTGATCCTGCCGATCCCGCAGCGAAAGCCGCGCGCGTCGATTATCGTTCGACGATCGCGCCTTACAGCAGCCTGCGACCCGCGACGCCTGCGCCATGGCGCGAGCGCAACGACAGTGTCGCGCCGCCAACGAAGTCGGATCGGTAGGAGAGCGCCGTGGCACACCCATTCGCGCGCGGCCTGCTCGCATTCGCCGCGCTTGGCCTTTCCGGCTGCGCTGCGTTCTCGCCGGACAGCGGCATGAGCACCGTCGCGGACCTGACCAGCCGGACCATCAACAAGGATGTCGCTTTCGTGCGGACGGCCGAGGGGGCCGACGCAGTCAACGACGGCGTTCGCCGCCTGCTGTCGCGCGCGCTGAGCGCGGATGCCGCCGTGCAGATCGCGCTGCTCAACAACAAGGGGCTGCAAGCAGCCTATAACGAGCTGGCGCTGGCCGAGACCGATCTCGTCGAGCAAAGCCTGCCGCCGAATCCGGCCTTCTTGGTCTCGCGGATTTCGGGCAATGGCGCCAGCGAGGTCGAGCGGCAGGTGGTCGGCGACATACTGGCGCTGGCGATGCTGCCGTTCCGTTCCGAGATCGCCCGCGACCGTTTCCGTCAGGCGCAGCTGCGTGCGGCGCTGGCAACACTGCGGCTCGCAACTGACACGCGGCGCGCCTATGTCCGCGCCGTTGCCGCCAACGAGATGGCGGCACTGCTGACCGATGCGAAGTCGACGGCGGAGTCCACCGCGCAACTCGCCGTGAAGCTCGGCGAGACCGGCTCGATCAACAAGCTCGATCAGGCCCGCGAGCAGGTGTTTTATGCCGAGACCACCGCCGATCTCGCCACCGCCCGCCAGGCGGCAACGAGCGCGCGGGAGCGGCTCGCGCGGCTGATGGGGCTGTGGGACGACGGCCTCGACTTCCGCCTGCCCAATACGTTGCCGCCGCTGCCGCGCCGGACGCTCGCGCTACCCTCGATCGAGACCGATGCGGTCGCCCATCGCATCGACCTGCAGATCGCGCGGCTCGAGCTCACGGCGCTGGCAAAGTCGCTCAATCTTACGGAGGCGACGCGCTTCGTCACGCTGCTCGATCTCGCCGGCATCTCCCGCCGCACGCGGGATCCTGAAGGCGCGCCATTCCGCGAGCGCGGCTTCGACGTGCAGTTCCAGATCCCGATCTTCGACGGTGGCGAGGTGCGGGTGCGGCAGGCGTCCGAGACCTACAATCTCGCCTTCAATCGCCTCACCGAGCGGGCGGTCAACGTGCGCTCGGAAGCACGCGATGCTTATCGCGTCTACCGCTCGACCTACGACATCGCCAGCCACTACCAGCGCGAGATCCTGCCCCTGCGCAAGATCATCACCGAGGAGATGCAGCTTCGCTTCTCCAGCATGCAGGTCGATATTTTTGCGCTTCTGACCGAGGCACGCCAGCGCCTCGCCTCGCTGCGCGGGGCGATCGACGCGAAGCAAAAATTCTTCCTTACGCAGTCCGATTTGCAGACCGTCGTCAACGGCGGCGGAGCGCCTGCGGGCGGCAGCGACAATTCGACGACCATCGCCGCGGCAGCGCCTGCCGATGGCGGGCACTGAGATGGAGGCCAGCATGTATTCCCGCAGAGGATTTTTAGGCACCGCCGCACTTGCAAGCGCGTCAGCGATCAGCGGCCGCATTCAGGCCGCATCGATTCCGGAAGCCCCGCACATGGACAAGGTGGTGATGCAGCCGCCGTTGCATCCGGCCAGCGGGCCCGACTATCGCCCCGTCGTCACGCTGAATGGCTGGACGCTCCCGTTCCGCATGAACGGTGACTGGAAGGAATTCCATCTCGTCGCCGAGCCCGTGGTGCGCGAATTCGCCGAAGGCATGAAGGTCAACCTCTGGGGCTATAACGGCCAGTCGCCGGGCCCGACCATCGAAGCCGTCGAGGGCGACAAGGTCCGCATCTTCGTCACGAACAAATTGCCCGAATACACCACGGTGCACTGGCACGGCATGATCGTGCCGAGCGGCATGGACGGCGTCGGCGGGCTCAATCAGCCGCACATCCCGCCCGGCAAGACCTTCGTCTACGAGTTCGAGATGAAGAAGAGCGGGACCTTCATGTACCACCCGCATTCTGACGAGATGGTGCAGATGGCGATGGGCATGATGGGCATGGTCGTCGTGCATCCGCGCGATCAGGATTTCCGGCCCGCCGACCGCGACTTCGTCTTCGTGATGAGCACCTATCGCGTCGACCCCGGCACTTATTTGCCAAAGGTCAACGAGATGACCGATTTCAACATGTGGACCTGGAATTCGCGGGTATTTCCCGGCATCGATCCCTTAGCCGTGCGGCTCGGCGACAAGGTGCGCGTGCGCATCGGCAATCTCAGCATGACCAACCATCCAATCCATCTGCACGGCCACAGCTTTGCGGTGACCTGCACCGACGGCGGCTGGATTCCCGAGAGCGCGCAATATCCGGAGACGACGACCGACGTGCCGGTCGGCGCCGTGCGCGTGTTCGACGTTCTCGCCGACAATCCCGGCGACTGGGCGTTCCACTGCCACAAGTCGCATCACACCATGAACGCGATGGGCCATGACATGCGCAATCTCATCGGCGTCTCGAAGAAGGATCTCGCGCGTGCGGTCGGCAAGCTCGCGCCCGACGCCATGGTGATGGGCCAGTCGGGCATGGCGATGGGCAACATGGAGATGCCCGCGCCCAACAACACGCTGCCGATGATGATGGGCTCAGGCCAGTTCGGGCCGATCGAGATGGGCGGCATGTTCACAGTGATGAAGATCCGCGAAGGCATGGCGCGCGACGATTATAGCGATCCCGGTCCCTATCAATTCCCGCAAGGCACCGTCGCCTATGAGGTCGCATCACCGGCCGCGGAGCCGGCACGGCAGCAGAACGCACCGATGAAGAAAATGAAGATGTGAACGAACGTTTCGACGACCAGCAACTGGAGAACAAGATGAAGAAGACGACAATGATCCTACTTGCCGCACTTTCGCTTTTGGCCGCGCCTGCACTCGCACACGAGCATCATGCCCATGAGAGCTTTTCGGCCGGCGAGCCCGGCGATCCCAACAAGCCGGCGCGCATCATCGAGATCGCGCTGAGCGAGATGGCCTATGAACCCTCGCGCATCATCGTCAAGCGTGGCGAGCAAATCCGCTTCGTGCTGCGCAACGTCGGCAAGGAGGACCACGAATTCCTGCTCGCCACCACGAAGGAAAATCTCGCGCATGCCGAGGTGATGAAGAAGCATCCGCATATGGAGCACGACGACCCCAACGGCGTGAGGCTGGCGCCGGGCAAGACGACCGAGATCGTCTGGAAATTCACCAAGGCCGGTACGTTCGAATTTTCCTGCCTGATTCCCGACCACCGTGACTACGGCATGGTCGGCCGTGTCATCGTGAAGTGAGCAATGGAGACTCCCATGAACCGCATCGCCGCCGCTCTGGCGCTGAGCATCGGCCTGTCTCTCGGCGCGCTCGCTGCCGAGGGCGCCGCGATCAGCGGCGAGGTCAAGAAGATCGACGAGGGCGCAGGCAAGATCACGCTCAAGCACGGACCGGCCAAAAGCCTCGGCATGGATGAGCCGATGACCATGGTCTACCGCGTCAAGGACCCGGCGGTGCTGAAGCAGGTCAAGATCGGCGACAGGGTCACCTTCGAGGCCGAGGAGGCGGCGTCGGGGTATACGGTGACCAAGATGCAGAAGGCGAAGTAGGGCGCCTGCCACAACCACCATCATTCCGGGGGCGGCTCGAAGAGCCGAACCCGGAATGACGCCGCGTTTTGATCCCTTCCCCGTCCCTCTCGTTAACCCTTTGCTAACCATACACCGGGCAAAAATTGCCGGGTGAAGTCGAGTGTCGTCGGCCGCGTAAAACGGGAGCTCCCGTGGACGCCAGTGCGGTGCCTCACTTTCGGAACGGTGGCCCATCGGCCGCCGCGCAGACGTTTGGCGCGCGTGGGCGGCAATCGCGCGGGGAGGCAGCAACGATGGTCGACGTCACTGCAGGTCAAGGCGTGGGCAGCCCGAAGCCCGGCCTCCCCTCCCTCACCGAGATCGGCAACATCCTCAAGCGCGGCGACATTGCGCTGGCGCTCGGCATCCTCACCATCCTGGTGGTGCTGATCCTGCCGCTGCCCTCGATCGTGCTCGACCTCTTCCTGGCGATCTCGATCACGCTCTCGATCCTGATCCTGATGACCTCGCTATTCATCCAGGCGCCGCTGGAATTCTCCGCCTTCCCGACCATCCTCTTGATCTCGACCATGCTGAGGCTCTCGCTCAACATGGCTTCGACCCGCCTGATCCTGTCGCGCGGCCATGAGGGCACGGATGCGGCGGGCCACGTCATCGAAGCCTTCGGCAACTTCGTGATGGGCGGCAATTTCGTCATCGGCATCATCGTCTTTGCCATCCTGATCATCGTCAACTTCGTCGTCATCACCAAGGGTTCGGGCCGCATCGCCGAGGTCGCGGCGCGCTTCCACCTCGATGCCATGCCGGGCAAGCAGATGGCGATCGACGCCGATCTGTCCGCAGGCCTGATCGACGAGAAGGTCGCCAAGGAGCGCCGCAAGGCGCTGGAGGACGAAAGCGGCTTCTTCGGCGCCATGGACGGTGCCTCGAAATTCGTCCGCGGTGACGCCATCGCCGGTCTTCTGATCGTCTTCATCAACGTCGTCGGCGGCATGATTATCGGCGTCGCGCAACAGGGCCTCTCCTTCGCCGACGCCGGGCGCAGCTACACGCTGCTGACCGTCGGCGACGGCCTCGTCACCCAGGTGCCGGCGCTGATCGTCTCGACCGCGGCCGGCTTGCTCGTCTCAAAGGCCGGCGTCTCCGGGGCCGCCGACAAGGCGCTGATGAGGCAGTTCTCCGGCTATCCGCAGGCGCTCGCGATGTCGTCGGCAGTGATGATCGTGCTGGCGATTCTGCCGGGCATCCCGACCATCCCTTTCCTCGCGTTGGGCGCCGGCGCCGGCGCGCTCGCCTGGTCGGCGCGCAACCACAAGCGGAGCACGGCCAGGGCCGAGGCGGCCGCCAAGGCCGCTCCTGCCCCCGGAACGCCGGGCGCGCCCGGCGCCGCCGCGGCGGAGGAGCCGATCTCGGCAGCGCTCAAGATCGACGATCTCAAGATCGAGCTTGGCTATGCGCTCCTGCCGCTGGTCAACGGACCCGACGGTACCGACCGCCTCACCGAGCAGATCAAGGCGCTGCGCCGCTCGCTTGCCATCGAGATGGGTTTTGTGATGCCGGCTGTCCGTATCCTGGACAACGTCCAACTCGAAGCAAACACCTACATCATCAAGATCAAGGAGGTCGACGCAGGCACCGGCAAGATCTGGCCGAACCAGTTCATGGTGATGGACCCCGCGGGCAACCAGGTGCAGGTGCCAGGCATCCACACCACTGAACCGACGTTCGGCCTGCCCGCGACCTGGATCGATGCCAGCCTCAAGGAAGAGGCTTCGCTCAAGGGCTACACCGTCGTCGACGCCGCGACCGTGCTTTCCACCCACCTCACCGAACTGCTCAAGACGAATATGTCTGATCTCTTGTCCTATGGTGAGGTGCAAAAGCTGCTCAAGGAGCTACCGAAGGAGCAGAGCGAGCTGGTCAAGGACATCGTGCCGGGGCAAGTCACCATCTCCGGCATCCAGCGCGTGCTGCAACTCCTGCTCGCCGAACGCATCTCGATCCGTGATCTTTCGACCATTCTTGAAGGCATCGCCGACTCGCTCGCCTTCTCGCGCAATCCCGCGACCATGGTCGAGCATGTCCGCGCCCGCCTCGCCCGGCAGATCTGCGCGCAGAACACTTCCTATAACGGCTACCTGCCGCTGATCGCGCTGTCGGCGAAGTGGGAACAGGCCTTTGCCGAATCCATCATCGGCCAGGGCGAGGAGCGCAGCCTCGCGATGCAGCCCTCGAAACTCTCGGAGTTCATGACCGCCGTGCGCGAGGCCTTCGAGCGTGCGGCACGTGAGGGCGAGGCGCCGGTGCTGGTCACCTCTGCGGCAATTCGTCCCTTCGTGCGCTCCCTGGTGGAGCGGTTCCGCGCCCAAACCACCGTGCTGTCGCAGGCGGAAATCCATCCGCGGGCGCGGCTGAAAACGGTCGGAAGCATCTGATTTGCTTCTGATTTGCTAGAGTTCCGTCTGTGTTTTTTCGCCACAGGCAACTGGTTTTTGTAGTTTTTGGGCAACCCGCTGATATGGTTCAGGAACTACCTACCACTTAGCTAACGGACTGAGTTACCTTAATAAATACTCACGATCGCGATTTTTCGATCGCGATCGTTCACGTGTTTTCACGCCCTTGTGATCGCCCCTTGGGAACGAATCCACCCAATACTAGGTTGTTGGGCACCGAAGGCATGAACCTCGCCGATGAAGCCGGCGACTACTTCGGTAGATGGCGGCAGGAGGCTTCCATGAACCACTCGATCTACAGCGCGGATCGATCGACCCATCTCAAGATCGTGGTCGTCGCCCTCGTTGTTGGCGTCGCGGTGGCGGGCCTCGGCATCACGGCGCGATCGGGTTCCGATGACGGCACGACCCAGACCGCCCGCGTCATCAAGGCCGGCAAGCCGGTTGTGATCACCAGTTCGAACGCTTCACTCGTTCGCTAAGGAGATTGAACGGAATTCAGGAATTCACGTGGCTCTTTACCAGCCCCCCAAAGTCGCCATGTGGATATGTAGACGACCCCAACCCCAAGTCGACTACAGAAAGCGCCCGCCCCCCACGGGCGCTTTCTCATGTCTGGGGTGCTGATTTTCCCTGCGGGCGACGATCGCCGCCGAGACGGCACGCTACATCTCCCCACCCACCACCGTCATTCCCCGCGAAAGCGGGGAATCCAGTACGCCGCGGCTTCTCCGTAACCTCGCGCTGTCTCTGGAATACTTAATCGTCCGCATTCGCGGACGATGACACGGAGAAGGCGGCGGGCGCGGTTATTTCCTCGGCGGCGGTGCCTGCACCGTCGGCGCGGCAGCGGCGAACAGATCTTCTTTCCTGCCGGTGAGCGGCGGGTAGATGCGCTGGTGATTGATGATGTGCTTCGTCGCTTTCGCCGCAGCGCCTGTCGTGCGCACCTCTCTGTCCCAGCCTTCAGTATAGAGCGCGCCCCAGCCGCCGAGATCGAGCACCGTCACATACCAGTCGATCTGCAGCGGCAGCAGCGGCTGGCCGACGAGATCGGCGACCACATTGTGGCCGGCGAAGCGGCCCATGGGGCGGGCGAACTGGCAGGACATCACGGTCGGATGCAGCCCGTCGACCACGCTCGAGGCGACATCGCCGGCGGCGAAGATATGGGGGAGATCGGCGATGCGCATAAAGGGATCGACCAGGATGCGACCCAGACGGTCCCGTTCGACCGGAAGCGTCGACGCAATCGGGCTCGCGCGCATGCCGGCGCACCAGATCACCGTCTGCGTCGGAATGACTTCGCCGGAGCTCAAGCGGACGCCGGCCGCATCCATCGCCTCGACCCGCACGCCGAGACGGGTCTCGACATCGAGCGCTGCGAGCGCCTCGTTGATGACGGGACGGGCCCGCTCGCCGATGGTCGCGCCGACAACCGGGTTCGGATCGACCAGGATGACACGGCCGCCGGCGATGCCGGCCCGCGCGAACCGGTCCGGCATCTCGGCGGCGACCTCGATACCGGTGAAGCCGGCGCCGACCACCAACGCCGTCGTTCGCCCCTGCGCCAGCGCGCTGCGGCCAAGCGCGTCGAGATGGTTTTCAAGCTTTCCGGCTGCGGCAAAAGTGTCGACGTCGAATGCGTACTCGGCGAGCCCTGGAATATTCGGCCGCGGCACCTCACTGCCGAGCGCCAGCACCAGCCGATCATAGGCGAGGGTTTCGCGCGCGCCATTCGCGGCAATGGTGACGCTGCCTTTCGCCACCTCGATAGCTTCGACGTCACCGAGTCTGTGACCGACACCGACGGGATCGAGCAATTCTGAAAGCGGAAGAGCAACCTTGCTCAGATCCACCTCGTAATTGCGCACGCGGATGTTGTGATAGGGATTGCGGTCGATGACGAGGATCTCGATGTCGCTGCCGGCCGCACCGATCTCGTCGCGCTTGCGCGCAGCGCCGATGGCGGCCCATAGCCCCGCGAACCCGGCACCGAGCACAATGACACGCGCCATCCCAAGTCCTGCTGCCCTAGTCCTGCCTGCGCAGCCTACGGCCCGAGCGTCCGCGCCACGCGCACACTCATATAGCTCATCCGGTTCGGCGGGCCAAACCAAAGGCGCGCGGCGGAGCGGCGGGTCTGGAGCGCGCGGCTGAAGGCGCCGCCGCGCAGAACGTGGCCTCTGCAATCATCCGTGATCCACGCCGAGCCATCATTCGGCGCGCCAACGTAGTTGTCGTGCCAACAATCCTCGACCCAGTCGTAGACGCTGCCATGGACCTCGAAGAGGCCGAAGGGATTAGCCGATGGCAGCGTGGATGCCGTGGTCGCGATCGTCACGATGCCGATATCGGCGACCAGATCGGCGGCCGCGATATCGGCCAGATGCGGATCGGCGCCATCGCCCCACCAAAAGGCGGTGGTCGTGCCGCCGCGCGCGACATATTCGCGCTCGGCTTCGCTCAGGAGCCGATAGGGACGCCCCGTCAATCGCGACAGCCACTGCACGTAGTGGCTGGCCTCCTGCCAGAGGATGCCGCTCACCGGATCGCGCACGTGCTCCGGCTCGGTCGGATGAGGATTGCAGGCCTTGGCCGCCACGCAGGCGCTCCACTCATCGACGCTGACGGGCCAACGTCCTGCAGCGAAGCGCGGCAACGTCACTTGGTGCTGCGGCCGCTCGTCCTCGGTGCTGCCCACCTCACTTGCGCTCGCCCCCATCATGAAGCTGCCGTCGGAGACGACCACCATCTCGGGGCAATGCGCGCATTCCCTGAAGCGATCCTTGGGCCTGAGCGCCGCTTCCTCGCCGCGCGAGAGCGGCTTTGACAGGCGCATGTCGAGGATCGCGGCATCGGTGCTCGCCAATGCCAGGCTGATCGGAGCCTGCTCAATGGTTTGCGCCGACGCGATCGGTGCCGAAAGAGCGGACATCAGCAAGGCTAACAGGGCAAACGGCCGGTCAATGAACCCGCCCATGAGACCCTCCCGGTCACGTCAGTGTGACCTCTAAAATGACTTCTTCAAAACGTGCTTCGAACTTCTGCGAAGCTCGCCGGCGAGCGGCACAATTGCGTGCGAAAAGCGGCGCCGCGGTTCTCGTCAATGCGATGATGATGCGAGGTGAATGTTTCAGGCGTGTTTCACGGCGCGCGAAAGCAGCTTCGCGATGAAGCGCTTTACCGCTTTTGACGGCGACAAAACGTCTCAATTTCACGCGCGGCGTGCGCCGGCTGCGAATTCACGACATGATTGCAGGCATCGGCGCGATCACGCCTCGCGCAGCTCCGACGGAGTCGCGCCGAACCGCTTGCGGAAGGCGCGGTTGAAATAGGACAGATCCGCAAAGCCCGAGGAATGCGCGATGTCGCTGATCTTGCGTGCGCGCGATCGCGGATCATGCAGCAGCTTTCGCGCGAGCAGCAGGCGCTGCTCGAGCACGAACTCGGTGAAGGTGGTGCCCGCTTGCTCGAATAGGCGCTGCGCCTGACGCGGGCTGAGGCCCGAGCGTCCGGCGATTTCCGACAGGCTGAGATCGCTGCGCCCCAGCGCCGACATCACGTCGGCGCGCATCAGATCGAGACGCGCGGCGGCGTGGCCGCGACCGCGGGCAAGCGCGGCATGCTCCGCATCGGTACCGAGCAGGAGGCCAACGAGATCGACCATGTGCTGCGCGGTGAGGCGCTGGCCAACCGCATCGAGATGCGGCGCGTGATTGGCGGCGAGCGCATGATAGCGCGTGATGGTTTCGGCGACCGCACCGTCGGAGAGGAGTTGCGAGATCTTCTCCTCGGCGCGCGGATTGATCTCGAGCAGCGCGCGGCGCGGCATGCGAATGGTGGTGAAACGATCCTGCTCGGTATGGCCGACGGTGCCGGTGACGCTGAGATCGGCGAGCACCATCTGCGACGGCACGAGCTCGATGGTGTGGCCGTTCTGCTGGACGCGGACGAGACCCGAATGCGCGGAAATCAGCACGAGATCGTCACAGCCGTCGGCGAGGCCTTCTCGCGTGCGCGAGAACTGCGCGGAGGCGCCTTCGGGAATTCCGAGCACGATGTTGCCGACCAGGCTGACCTGCAGTCGGCAATCGATGCTGTCGCCGCGGCTGGGCGCGACGTCGAGCCCGCACGATCCGAAAGCCCGCTCACGCCAGTGCTCGAACGCCGGGCCGTGCGGCAGCCCAGTATACTGATGAATGAAGATGCCCGGCGGCTTCGCTGGATCCAGCATTCGATATCTCTCGCCCCTTCACTCCGGCGCGAACCGCGCCGGCACAGCCAAATTGCGCGAATTTGACGCAGTGAAACGGAAGGAGGTTCAAATGGGGCGCTGGAGACCGCTCGAATTGTCGGGGTGCGACGCTGAGATGGACCATAGCGACACCGCAGACCGGAGAACTACGGACTCAGCCATCGCGAGTGTGGAAGACGCGCTTGTCGCACTCTCGCTGTCATCGCCCGCCTTGTGCGCAATTGCGCCCCGGGGCGGGCGATCCAGATGCTATGGGGTAAGCGGCGACTGGGGTAAGCGGCGGTGAGGGTGTGGACACCCCTCGAACGCC